>CAKRNW010000016.1 GCA_934371505.1 uncultured Lachnospiraceae bacterium | reverse complement strand
ACAGATCCGTCAAGAAGACAGGAGCTTCTGACAATTGCAAGAGTATGTAAAAATGTACCGGAATTCCCTGCGGAAAGTTTCCAGGAAGCATGCCAGTCCTTCTGGTTCATCCAGCAGGTATTACAGATTGAATCCAGTGGTCATTCTATTTCTCCGGGACGTTTTGACCAGTATATGTATCCTTATTATGAGAAGGATTTAAAAGAAGGCAGTCTTACCCGTGAGTACGCCCAGGAACTGATCGACTGTATCTGGGTAAAATTAAATGATCTGAATAAATGTCGTGATGCCGCAAGTGCAGAAGGTTTTGCAGGATATTCCTTATTCCAGAACCTGATCGTGGGTGGACAGACGGTTCAGGGAAGAGACGCTACCAATGATCTTTCGTTCATGTGCATCACTGCCAGCGAGCATGTATTTTTACCAATGCCATCCTTATCGATCCGAGTATGGCACGGATCATCCAAGGCATTACTGATGCGTGCAGCAGAGCTGACAAGAACCGGTATCGGTTTACCGGCATACTACAATGACGAAGTGATTATTCCGGCATTGATTCACCGTGGAGCAACCATGGACGAGGCAAGGAATTACAACATCATCGGATGTGTAGAACCGCAGGTTCCGGGCAAAACGGATGGATGGCACGATGCAGCGTTCTTCAATATGTGCCGCCCGCTGGAAATGGTATTTTCCAATGGTTATGACAACGGAGAGCCTGCAAGTATCCAGACAGGTAATGTGGAGAGCTTCCAGACCTTTGAGGAATTCATGGAAGCATATAGAAAACAGATGTTATATAACATCGAACTGATGGTAAATGCAGATAATGCGATTGATTATGCACATGCAAAGCTTGCACCGTTACCCTTTGAATCCTGTCTGGTCGATGACTGTATTAAGAGGGGAAAGAGCGCACAGGAGGGTGGAGCGGTTTATAACTTTACCGGTCCGCAGGGCTTTGGTATTGCAAATGTAGCAGACTCTTTATATACCATTAAGAAACTGGTCTTTGAAGAAAAACGCATTACCATGGGTGAATTAAAGAAAGCCCTGGAAATGAATTATGGGAAAGGCTTTGATGCTGTTACAGCCGGGGAAATCGCACTTCAGGTTGCAAGAGGCTTAAAAGAAGCCGGACAGGAAGTAGGACAGGATACAATTGCGAATACCATCAGGCAGGTATTGGCAATGGAATTGCCTGAAGATGTTAAGAAACGTTATGAAATAATCCACGAAATGATTCTTGCACTCCCCAAATACGGCAATGATATTGATGAAGTAGATGAGCTTGCCCGTGAGGCAGCATATTTCTATACAAAACCATTAGAGACATTCAGGAACCCAAGAGGCGGAATATATCAGGCAGGTCTTTATCCGGTTTCTGCAAATGTTCCTTTGGGAGCACAGACAGGTGCGACTCCGGACGGAAGACTGGCACACACTCCGGTAGCAGATGGTGTGGGACCTACATCAGGATTTGATATCAGTGGACCTACCGCTTCCTGCAACTCAGTTGCCAAGCTGGATCACCAAATTGCAAGTAACGGAACGCTCTTTAATATGAAGATGCATCCCACAGCTATGGCAGGGGAAAAAGGTCTGGAAAGCTTCATCTCGCTGATTCAGGGATACTTTGATCAGCAGGGTATGCACATGCAATTTAACGTTGTAGACCGTGCGACGCTTTTAGATGCGCAGGCTCATCCCGAAAAATACAGCGGACTGATTGTGCGTGTAGCCGGATATTCAGCATTGTTTACAACCTTATCAAAATCCCTGCAGGATGATATCATTAAGAGAACCGAGCAGGCTGATAATCGATAAGAAGGGAAAAGATGTTATGAAAGAATATTTGAGTACATCCGGCAGGATTTTTGATATACAAAGATATTCCATACATGATGGCCCGGGGATCCGAACTATAGTCTTCTTAAAAGGATGTGCATTAAGATGCAGATGGTGCTGTAATCCGGAATCACAGTCTTTTGAAGTTGAAACAATGATGATCAATGGAAAACCCAAGGTAATGGGTAAAGATGTGACCGTGGCGGAAGTCATGGAAACAGTAGAAAGAGACATGCCCTATTATTTACAGTCCGGCGGAGGAATTACCCTCTCCGGTGGGGAGTGTACCCTGCAGCCGGAATTTTCAGCCGGACTGTTGCAGGCAGCAAAAGACCTGGGAATATCAACAGCCATTGAGAGTATGGCTTATGCGAAATATGAAGTGATTGAAACATTGCTGCCCTATCTGGATGTATATCTGATGGATATTAAGCACACCAACCCTGAAAAGCACAAGGAATACACCGGCCGTGACAATCTTAGAATGTTAGAAAACGCACGCAGGGTAGCCCAGAGTGGCCAGACGGAATTAATCATCCGCGTTCCCGTTATTCCTGGATTTAATGATACGGAAAAGGAATTGCTGGATATAGCAGAATTTGCAGATTCCCTGCCGGGAGTGAGACAGATTCACCTTCTGCCTTATCACAATTTTGGACAGGGTAAATATGAAGGACTGAACAGAGACTATCCAATGGGAGATACGCCCAAACCATCGAATGCCCGGATGAAAGCATTGAAGGAAATCATCCAGAAAAATACATCCTTACACTGCCAGATAGGTGGTTGATGAAAGCAGAAGGAGGAGCCGGTTTTCCGGCACCTTCTTCTGCTTTATATTGTGGTAGAATATTGCCAAAAAAATTTATTTACCATGAAACTTTTTACCACCTTCATGGGTCTAATCTTTGAAAAGAAAAAAGGAAGGACAACTTCCGGAAAAGAGGACATCATGAAAAAGAAAATTTTAACAATGGTAATCGTATTATGTGTTGCGATGAGTATGCTGGCGGGCTGTTCATCCAAAAGCCGGCAGAGTAGTGCCGATGCATCGGAATTCACTGGCACGGTGGAGGAAATCAAGGATTTCATGCTGGTAGTCACAGATGCTGATGATACCAGCTATGCCTTTACCTTTGAGAGTAAACCCGATGGTTTGGAGAATGTTGCAGTGGGCGATACCGTTACGGTTACATACACAGGGACAGTTACCGAGGTTGACGGATTCGATGGAGAGATTTTGTCAGTAGAGAAACAATAGCATGATCAGTGGTCTTTACTGTGTTTGGAATTTATTTTCTGATAAAAAGTAAGGACGAAAATTAAAACACGCGGTTGAAGTCGTCTTTGTGCAGTGTTATGATGATCATAGTAACGTAACCACAAGAGGTGTTTTCATATACTTGGAGGGAACATGGCTATGGATGAACAAAGTGCTGATATTTTAGAACACATTCGTGCCTCTTATTATCATCTTTCGACTGCGGAGAGACGAGTGGCAGATTTTGTGCTTGCCCGGTATGAGCAGGTACAGTTTATGTCTATCACCCAGCTTGCGGAAGAGTGCAAGACTGCGGAAGCCACAGTCTCCCGGTTCTGTCGCCATATGAAACTCAAAGGTTTCAATGCGTTTAAAATCGAGCTGGCACGGCGTTCCTCGCCGCCTGCTCCTCTTTTAGAAGATAGAATATCCATGGACACACTGGAGGGACGGGTAAGGGAATCGGGGAAACTGGTGGTAAATGCCATCGGACAGACCCTTGATCTGATGGATTTTCAGCTCATTACCCGGACAGTGGAACTGATAGAGGAGGCACCAGCCGTGTTGTGTCTGGGGTCTGGTGGTTCTATGATTATGGCATCGGAATGCGCCCATATTTTTTCAACGGTCAGCAATAAGTTCTCTGCCATTTCGGACGCTCACATGCAAATCTCCGCCATTGCTACAATGGCACCGAAAAGTGTGCTGATTCTGTTTTCCTATTCTGGTGCCACCACGGGCAGTTTACAGATGCTAGAGCTAGCAAAGCAACGGGACATCCATACAGTCCTTGTGACCAGATTTCAAAAGTCCCCTGCGGCAAAGCTATCCGATATTGTTTTGCTGTGTGGTTCTGACGAAGGACCTTTCCAGTTTGGTTCTATCCAGGCAAAGGCAGCTGATTTGATGGTAATGGATGCTCTTTTTCAGGAGTACTGCCTACGAAACAGGGAAAGCTGCGAGGAGAGTATCCATGCGATTGCATCGGCTTTGTCTGTGATGCATATCTGATATGATAGAGCAGTGTAAAATTGTGATTACACCTTAAACTTAAAACAGCACTTCTTTACATGTACGCACTCTGCAACGGAAACCTTTACCATGTGGATATCCTCCGGATAAACAATTAAGACATCATCCGGGGTCATGGGAAACCACGCTTGTACCTCGCCACGAAACCCGATGAAATCCTCCTCGGGTTTTTCTATCGTTTGTATCAGGCTGTCCACATTAGATACGCCGATTCGCTCTGTGCCCTCCAAAAGGACATGAACATCGCCATAGGCTTTATGTCCCTCCCACTTTGCCTCTTTCTGAGGGATTGTGTCGTAGTCAAAACGGTTGACGAAGGTTTCATCCCCATTAATCTCATTACGCCCCATAGTAAGTTCATTCAAATCACAGGTCAGAATTTTATGGATTGCTGCATCCAGAGCGGGGCTTTGTCCCAGGTATCGGGACAGGTTTTTCTTTTTTGTATAAATCATTTTACTTTCTCCTAATTTTCAGAAAACAATGTGAATATACTATAACGCTTTTGTGCAAGAAAATCAATTTTTGTTTAAAAATATCCACTTTTTTGTGTAAATGCACAAAAATATGAAAACTTTTTTTGTGATTTATACTAATTGAAAATTGCTTTCTAACTCATTAAAATAAAAGATACAAAAGAAGTGCAACGACTCTATGTAAAAAAGGAGGATATGAAATGAAGAAAGCAAAACGGTTCGCCGCACTGTTTTTGGGAGCGGCAATGGTTCTGGGACTGGTGGGCTGTGGTGGAAATGCTACAACCGCTGACAGTACAGCTAACGGTACCACGACACCGACCACAGAGACTTCTGTAGCGACGACTCCGGAATCTGTCAGTGGCGACACCAGGATTCTCTACACCAATGGTGGTCCGGAAGAGTTTTTTGAGACACCCTGGCTGAATCCCGGTACTTACATGTATAACAAGACGTTGTACGCACACATGATCGTGGCAGATAAGAATTTAAACCCGATTCAGGATGATGCCGATGCCCTCGCTACCTATAATTTCAGTGACGACGGTAAGACCCTGACCTTCCAGTTAAAGGATGCCTACTGGCATGATGGCGAGAAGGTTACTCCCGAGGACATCAAGTGGAGCATTGAGTATGTTTCCAAAACTGCCGTCATTAATCCGGTATTTTTGTCCACGTTCAAGGCGATTGAAGGCGCAGTTGCCGAAGATGGCAGCATCAACGAAACCTTCTCCGGTATCGTGATTGATGGCAATACCATTACCATTACGTTCTCCGGAATTGCACCGGATGCTTTGCTTGCCTTTACGCAATTTGCACCGGTTCCCAGGAAATACTTTGAGAATGTGGATCCGCTGAAAGTGCAGCAGGCGGAGTATTTCCAGAAACCTGTAGGTTCTGGTCCGTTCATGGTGGGAGAGGTCAGCATGAACAACTACACCACGCTGGTTCCTTTTGAGAAATATTATAACGGTGTTGCAGACTTTACCATTCAGATGCTTCCCAGTGCCGGAGACTCTGACCCGAACCTGGTTACCCGTGCCATGGCTGGCAACCTGGACTATGGTTACACCAAAATGGTTGCAGACATTCAGGCTCTGGAGACTGTGCAGAATGTGACATTAAACCCTGTGGATGTCCGTTACACCCGTATGTTTTATCTGAACAAATTCAATAACAAGGATGGCTCTCCTGCCGCTTTGGCTGATGCCCGTGTTCGTCAGGCTCTGCGTTATGCCATCGACATGCAGACTATCTGCGAAACACTTTTTAACGGCGCAGCTGTTCCCGCCGATGTACTGATTCCAGGTGAATCTGACAAGGCATCGGGGCTTAATCGTTATGAGTACAATCCAGAGAAGGCAAAAGAACTTCTGGCAGAGGCGAATTGGGATTCCAACACGGTGATTAAGACGGTCTTTTACTACACGGATCAGGCTACGGTTGATCTGATGACCGCAATTCAGGCTTACCTGGCAGAGGTAGGTGTGAAGATGGAATTCCAGCTGGTAGAGGGCGATTTGGCGACAATCCTGTGGAGTGCCCCTGCCGATCAGACCAATGGTCCCCGCGTGGTGGACTGGGATATGTGCTATGCCGCGAATGCTGCATTGTCCTTGCATGAGTATTATGACCGTTACCATAGTGGCTCCGGCACCAACTCCCACACGCCAAAAGATGACAAACTGGATGCACTTCTGGATGCTACCAATGCATCCCCTGATGCGTCAAAGCAGATTGAGGCATTCAAAGAACTGACCAAGTATGAGAATGAGAACATGTTTGTCATGGCTTTGTACTATCAGCCGATTTATGTGATTTCAAGCAACCGTGTTCAGGGTATTCCCACTGATGCAACACCACAGTATTGCACCGACTGGCATATTCAGGATTGGGTTGTAAACTAAAAAGAAATCCTGTCATAAGAAATGACCGGAGCAAATTCTCCGGGAGGATCGGTGCATGCCGGTCCTCCTTTTTCATAACACTCCGCAAAATGCGGTATTTCAATTTTTTGGGAGAGTGACAACTATGCGAAACACGTTAACCTACATCGTCAGAAAGCTGTTGGCAATGATTCCCATGATTCTTGTCATCACCTTTCTGATTTATCTGGGTCTGGAAATGACACCGGGGGACGCAGTATCCTATCTGATTCCGGCAGACCAGCTGGCGAATATTTCTCCGGAACAGCTGGAAGCACTCCGGGATGCCTACGGTTTGAATGACCCTTTTATTATTCGTTATTTCCGCTGGATCTGGCAGTTGCTGCAGGGAAATTGGGGAACCTCCATTACCAGCGGCGTTCCCATTAAGACGCTTTTGATGCAGATGTTCCCTGCAACACTGGAACTGTCCCTGGCGGCACTTTTGATTTCCACGGTTTTGGGCAGTGTGCTGGGCATTCTTAGCGCCCTAAAGAAAGGCTCCATTGGAGATAATGTGCTGACGGTAGCCGGAATGCTGGGTGTTTCGATTCCGCAGTTTTTCTTTGGCATGATCTGCATTCTTCTCTTTGCGCTGAAGTGGAATATATTCCCGGTGGGAGGCAGGACTGCTCCGGGTGAAACCGGATACCTAGCTCATCTTCGACATTTAATTCTGCCTGCATGTGTGCTGGGAATCAGTCTGACGGCGGGGGTTATGCGTTATGCCAGATCCAGCATGTTGGACACCATGAACAAAGATTATATCAAAACGGCACGAGCGAAGGGGCTGCCGGAATGGCGTGTCAATCTGGTTCACGGCTTCCGTGTGGCAATGACCCCTGTAGTGGTTTTGATTGGTTTCCGATTGCCGACATTGATTGGTGGCTCTGTGGTCATTGAAACCATTTTCCAGTGGCCGGGTATTGGAAGTGCCTTTAAGGATGCGGTCATGGGGCAGAACTATCCTCTGGTTATGATGATTGCGCTGTTTTCTGTCCTGGCAGTTCTGGTAGCCAGTTTCCTGGTAGATGTGCTGACTGCGGTGCTTGATCCTCGTGTCAAGTTGGAATAAGGAAGGTATGTGTGCCAAAACGCACACAGAGATGAGGTGAAATATGCCAAACGAAAAAATTTGCAAACGAACCCGGCTGGATCGGAAATTTGATAAGCTTTTGGCTGCGGAAGAGGCAGGAAAACTGGGGCACAGCAAGCTGAGCCGCTCACTGCGGAAAATGCTGGAAAACCGCATGGCAGTAATCGGATTTGTAGTTTTTCTTATTATTGTGATTATGTGTGTGTTTGCGCCCCTGTTTACGCCATACAAGCCGCAGGCTACAGATTTACGCTCCATGACGCAGCCACCCTCCCTCCAACATCTGTTTGGGACAGATAAACTGGGATGTGATGTCTTTACACGTGTACTCTATGGTGGGCGCAAGTCTATCCTGATTGGTCTGGGCTCCGCTTTGGGAGCAGCTGTGATCGGGGTGCTGCTTGGCTGTTATGGAGGCTATAAAGGTGGAACATTTGATAAGATTGTGCTGCGTCTATCCGAGATTTTCATGTCTTTTCCACAGCTGATTCTGGTCATGATGCTTGGCACGATTTTTGGCCGGGGTCTTTCCAATCTGATTTTTATTTTTATCCTCACGGGGTGGGGCGGCGTTTACCGTCAGGTACGTGCCAAAATGCTGTCTCTTCGTGAAGAAGAGTATGTGCAGGCGATGCGGGCATTCGGAGTCAACGACCTGATTATCGCTTATAAACACATGCTGCCCAATGCCATAGGACCGGTGGTAGTCAATCTGACATTGTCCACCGCTATGTTTATTCTGGACGAAGCAGCTATGAGTTTTCTGGGGCTGGGAGTTCCGCCGGAAATTGCCACCTGGGGAAATATCCTCAATGCGGCGCAGGAGTTGTATGTGATGCAGAATTATTGGTGGCTTTGGCTGCCAGTGGGCGCAGTCGTATCCCTGTTTGTCATCAGTATCAACCTGATAGGCGATGGGCTGCGGGATTCCACCGATCCAACGCAGCAAGGTTAAGGAGGCACTTACATGGAACAGCAAGCGATTATTACCGTAGAGAATTTGCGGACTTATTTTTACTCAAACAAGCGCTGTAATAAGGTACTCAATGGCATTTCATTTAAACTTTATAAGGGAAAGACCCTATGTGTGGTGGGGGAATCCGGATGTGGTAAAAGCGTGACAGCTTCCTCTGTTATGCAGCTTTTGCCTAAGCTTTCCCGTATAGAAAGTGGATCGATTACCTACCACAGTCCGGAGGGGGACATCCGTATTGACCAGTTGGAAAGAAATGGCAAGACGATGCGTAAGCTGCGGGGACATGATTTGGCAATGATTTTCCAGGATCCCATGACAGCACTCAATCCGGTTTATACCATCGGGTTTCAAATTGGGGAAAATCTCAAGTATCATACCCGGATGGACAAAAGGGAGAGAAGGATCAGGACACTGGAACTACTCACGCAGATGGGAATTTCCACACCGGATAAGCGAATCGACCAGTATCCCCATGAATTCTCTGGCGGCATGCGTCAGAGAGCGATGATTGCCATGGCTATGAGCTGCAATCCCAAAGTGCTGATTGCCGACGAACCTACGACGGCATTGGATGTGACCATTCAAGCGCAGATTTTCGAGCTGATGAACAAGCTCAAACAGGATCATGACACTGCCATCATGCTTATTACCCATGATATGGGGGTGGTATCGGAGCTTGCTGATGATGTGGCGGTCATGTACATGGGCAATATTGTGGAACAGGGAACTGCGGTGGAGGTTTTAAAGCACCCGGCGCATCCCTATACATCTGCCCTGCTTAAATCCATTCCTGTTCTGGGACAAGGAAAAAAACAGAAACTGGAGGCTATCCGTGGTGTGACACCGGATCCCTATGATCGCCCCAAAGGCTGTCAGTTTGCCCCCAGGTGTGACTATGCCTGTGAAAAATGTGAGGAAATGCCACCGGAGACCATGGCGGGTGCCGGACATATGGTACGCTGCTGGAATGCACAAAAGGTTTATGGCGCAAAACAAAAGGAGGCATCCCTATGAGCGAAAACAAGCAAACACTGATTGAGCTGAGAGGGGTTAAGACATTTTTCCCGATTCGCTCCGGTCTGATGAATAAGGTTACCGATTATGTCCGGGCAGTGAACGATATTGATCTGGATATTTATAAAGGAGAAACGCTGGGATTGGTAGGAGAGTCCGGCTGTGGAAAGACCACGCTGGGTAAATCCATCATCCAGCTTGTGAAGGCGACGGATGGCACGATCGTATACGACTTTGGCAAAGAAGTGGGCAAGAAAGATTTGCGTCGTCTGGATAAAGAAGGAGAGAAACTGCTCCATCAAAAATTGCAGATCGTTTTTCAGGATCCCTATTCTTCCCTAAATCCTTCTTTTACGATTTTTCAATCGCTGTCAGATCCCCTTCGACAGTTCGGTATCAAGGATAAGAAGGATCAGAGAAAGCTTATCGGGGATATCCTGGAAGCTGTCAATATGCGTCCGGAGTATATGGATCGCTATCCCCATGAATTTTCCGGTGGTCAGCGCCAGCGTATTGGCATTGCCCGTGCGCTGTTAGTAAATCCGGAAATGATTGTATGTGATGAGGCGGTTTCAGCACTGGATGTCTCGATTCAGGCGCAGGTTTTAAATCTGTTGATGCAGTTGAAGGAGGAGCGCCATCTTACCTATATTTTCATTACTCACAATCTTTCTGTGGTGGAGTACATTTCCGACCGGATAGCTGTCATGTATCTGGGGCGTATCGTAGAGCTGTCAAGTACAGAGCAGATTTTTTCACACACGATGCACCCTTATACGGAGGCACTATTGTCTGCTATTCCGATTGTGGATCCGGGCAATAAACACAGCCGGATTGTGCTGGAAGGAGATGTCCCAAACCCGGTACATCCACCCGCCGGATGCCATTTCCATCCCCGTTGCAAAAAATGCATGGAAATCTGCAAACAGGAACAGCCGGAACTGAAAAAACACCTTATTGACGGTGTGGAGCATTTCTGTGCCTGTCATCTTTACGACAGAGAATAAATTACGTGATGGAGTTTGGCTATGCAATTAAAAAAAGAATGCTCCTGTGATGTGCTGGTGCTTGGGTCAGGAATTGCCGGAATCTCGGCTGCTCTTGAGGCAGCCGAAACAGGGAAGAAGGTAGTGCTTTGCTGCAAGGGAAATCTCTTTTCTGGTTCCAGTTTCTATCCGGGGACCTGGGGGCTGGGGCTGATTGGACCGGAGAAGGAAGAGGATCAGGCAGATTTGGAGCAAAGCATCTGTCAGGTTGGCTGTGGAATGGCAGACCCCAAACTGGTTTCAACCTTTGTACAAAATATCCATCCGTCTATTGAGCGAGTGCGGGAGATGGGGGTTCGGTTACGCAGAGCCAGAGAGGGGCAGCAAAAAGAATTCATTCCCTGCTTTGATCACAAGCACCGCGATTGGAATGGCATTGAATTTGATTCGGCAAGGAAAGTATTTGCAGGGGAACTGAAACGTCTACAGGTAACAGTTCTGCCCGGATATGAGGCACTGCGGCTGGTCAAAGCAGAGGATGCTGTATGTGGAGCCATACTCTACGGTGGTGGGAGTCTGCATTATATTGCCGGTAAGGCGGTGGTTCTTGCCAGCGGAGGTTACGGAAGTCTGTTCCGTTATCATTTATGCACGGAGGATGTGCTGGGCACCGGTCAATACCTGGCACTGGATGCCGGATGCAGTCTGGTAAACATGGAATTTATGCAGATGATGCCCGGGTATCTTAGCCCGGCTCCCAAAACTATTTTCAATGAGAAGACCTTCCGGTTTACCAGGATGTACAGACCGAATGGTACAGAGCTGTTGTCTGCACAAGAACAAGAGCTTTTAGTGATGCGCTCCACACATGGACCTTTTACCAGCCGTCTGGATTCCAAAGCCATTGATATCGCCTTGTTTAAGCAGTTTCAAAGAGATTCCCAGGGTGTCCGGGTTGTCTATCGACGAGAAATGACAGAAAATCCTCCCGAATTTATCCAGGTGTACTTTGACTGGTTAAAGAAGGTCAAGAAGGTTGCGATAACCGATGCGGTCTGGATTGGGATATTTGCACATGCAGCCAATGGTGGGGTGTGGATTCATCCCGATGCGTCCACCGAAGTACCGGGTCTGTTTGCAGCAGGAGAGGTAACCGGTGGCATGCACGGAGCGGACAGAATCGGTGGGCTTTCCACAGCAAATGGTTTGGTCTTTGGCAGGATTGCAGGGCGGTCTGCAGCAGAGTATAAGGGGAATTGGGCACCAGATAAAGTTTCGCTGGATGAGATTAAAATTCAGAAACAAATTTCCATAAAAGACAGAAGTTCTATCTTTGACGGAAAAGAGATTTTGAATGCACTGCAGGATATGATGTTTCGCAATGCCATGGTTTTGCGCCATGAAACCGGTTTGAATGAGACTCGTAATTGTATCAAGGTGTGGAAAGAGCAGCTGTGGCAATCAGCCGTTTCATCTGTGGATGCCGGGACTGTGGCACAGTGGTATCGCCTGCTTGCCATGTGTACCACAGCGGAGAGCATTCTGGGAGCGGCAGCCTTGCGGACAGAGAGCAGAGGTTCTCACTATCGGACAGATTTTCCCCAACAGGATGATCATTTTCAGAAAAGAATACGGATTCGCATGGAATCCCAGGAAGTCCATTGCGATTATGAAAAAGAGGAAAAAGCGTGATGACAGCAGAGGAAATCAACGGATTAAAGGACTATCTGGGTAGCACTCCCAAACCGGTGGATTTTGAAATCTTTTGGAAGGAGCGCATGGAGGAGGCCGATGCGGTGCCGCTGGAATATACCATCTGCCAGGCGAAGGAAGTTCCCAGTTTTGCACAGACCCTGTTTCTGGATTTGTGGTTTAAAGGAATGAACGGGGCAGATATTTATGGAAAATTCCTGTGCCCTAAAGCATCGGAACCCGTACCCTTAGTACTGCAATTTCATGGCTATCCGGGAGCTTCCCGCAGCTGGGCAGAGCAGGCAAGTTTTCCTGGCATGGGAATGGCACTTCTTGCCATGGATTGTCCGGGGCAGGGAGGGCTTGGAACGGATGCAGGAGGATTCCATGGAACGACAGTGGCTGGCCATATTGTGGCAGGTCTGGACGGTCCTAAGGAAAATATGTACTATGTAAGGCTACACCAGAATATCCGTATTCTTTGCAGGATTGCAGCACAGCTGGAAGGCATAGACCAACAGAGGGTGTATGTAAACGGTGCGTCACAGGGGGGAGCCTTAGGGCTTGCCTGTGCGGCGCTAAACCCGGAACTGGTAAACCGTGCAGCGATTCTCTATCCATTTTTAAGTGATTTTAGACTGGTGTGGGACTTAGGGGCAGATGAAATTGCCTATGAGGGGATTCGCTATTACTCCCGCTGGTTTGATGCAGACGAACATCAGCAGGAACGGTGGTTTCGGCAGCTGGGTTACATCGATAGCAAAAATTTTGCCACAATGGTAAAGTGCCCGGTACTGTTTGGCACAGGATTGGAGGATATCGTATGTCCACCTAAGACCCAATGTGCTGTGTATAACCAGTTGCGGTGTCCTAAAAAGCGTGTGCTGTTTCCCGGGTTTGGACATGAGGAGATTCAGGAATTTGACGATATGCTGTTGAACTTTTTCTCGGGAAAAGAGGCAGTCTTGTAACAGGAACGATTTCCGATAGGGAAGAATGGAGAGTAGGATGACAATCACGGAGCAGAAAGCGTTTTTGAGTGACTACCAGGGGCTTACCCGGAAACCGCAGAAGTCTTTGGAGGAGTGGGTTCCATTGCTGGATGCCTGCAGTCCGAAGGTAACGGTTACTCCTGTAAAGTTTGGAGCGACCCAGGGAGTGTATGAGAAGATACAGTTGGAACAGGATGGAAAGACTTTGACTGCACGCTGCATTCATCCGGCAGACGCACAAAAACATCCTCTGGTTCTTATGTACCATGACTTAAATCGCGGGGTACGGGGCTGGCATCATATGACGAGGTTTCTTGCCTTTGGCTATGGCGTTGCAGCGTTGGAATCACAGCCTTTTTTGGGAGACTGGAAAGAGGGGCAGGTGGACTTTAGGGAACGGTATTGGGAGGCTTTGCTGTTTGGCAGGACGGTGTTATCGTTTCCATGGGTGTCGAAAGAAGAGACGATTGCTTTCGGGGAAGGGTTTGGAGGTGGACTTGCCCTGTTAGCGGCAGCTTTACTTCCGGGTTCCCTGCGCTGTGTGGCATTAAACCCGTTTCCAGGAGATTTCCGGGGACTTGGAATGGAGGATATGGATGAGCTGGATCTGGTAAACATTGCGCCTTTGTGTCAGGGGGAAGTTCTCATGGGAACATGCCTGATGGATACATACGCACCACCCAAAGGACAGGCAGCTATTTTCAACCATCTACACTGCAAAAAGATGTGGAAACTATATCCCAAATATATGCATGAACGTGTGAATTTCTTTGAAAATGAGATGGTTGCTTTCCTATAAAATCTGTCTAGTTTTACGCCAGATGATGCCTCAATCGCATCAGCAAACATTTCCACCTGTTTTTGTCCGGATATAATAAAATTTTTGATGAAGTGTTTTTTCCACGAACCTATACTTTTTTTCATCCACGGTATAAATTTTAGTATGATTTTTTGCATTTCGGATGTAAACTAAACTTGTGAAACGGTATACGATACCTTTGGTTATTGTGTACTCAGCAGAAAACACCTGCTGTTTTTCTGCGTAGGAAAGTGACTCAAGTGTGAGCAGTAAGAAAGAGCAAATGTATGGATTTATTAAAATTAGTAATTGTGGATGATGAACCTATCTTGTTAAAAGGCCTGATGAATACTTACGAATGGGAGCAAATGGGATTCCAGGTGGTGGGAACTGCCCAGAGCGGTGAACAGGCGTTAAAGGTCATCGGGGAGAAAAGACCGGATGTGGTGCTTACCGACATCCGCATGAAACAAATGACCGGGCTCCAGATGATGGAGGAAGTCCAGAAAACCCAGCGGGACTGCATTTTTATCGTGCTCAGTGCCTACCGGGATTTCTCCTACGCGAAACAGGCATGCGACCTGGGCGCCTTTGCCTATCTGCTGAAACCCATCGAGGATGAGCAGATCCAGGAAACCATGGAAAGCGCCTATAACGCCTGCATGGAAAAAAAGAAAAATACTGAGAAATACAAGAACTGGGAGAGAATCGTCAAAGAGGACTCTGTCAGTTTTCTTGAGGTGGTGGTGCAGAAATACCTCCAGGGACAGATTCCCTTTGAAAAAGTCCAGGAAGTGTTTGACACGGTGGGGCAGATTGTGGAGCCTGCGGACCGGTTTATCACCGTGGATGCGGACATTGACATTGCCTATAAAATCACCAATGCCCTGGAATACGAGGCATCCCGTTTTGTCCTGGAAAAATTTCTGGAAGAAGAAATCGGCAGCAGATATTTTTTCTGGCATTTTGCCAATGAAGAGGGATCCTCTATTTTTATTATAAAAACCAAGGATAATGCTACTGTGCGGGAACTGAAGCATCTGCTGGAACAGGCAAAGGAAGAGCAGAAGAGTCCTATCGTGGCATCCATTTCCAAACCCTACAAGGGACTTGGCGGCATCCGTCGAAGTTATGAGGAGGCGGTGAAACTCTTTGAGCTTGCCAGTGTAACCGGTGGCGGAACCTTTACCATCCGGGAAGAACTGGGAGAGCAGGGGGAGAAAAATTACTCCGCAGAGGAGGAACTTCAGATTTTCGGTGCTCTGCGGAAGAATGATGAGGCAGCCTTGAAAGAGGCCTTTGTCCGGTTTATTTATGCCCTCCCGGATGAGGAGGATGTCCAGCGTCAGAAGATGCATGCGATCATGCTTCAGGCAGAGGTTACCATCGAGGACTCCTACGGAATGACCACGGAGCTGAAACGCCAGTTCCAGAACTACTACTCCAATATGCAGAATCTGAATGCCTCCAAGGAGGTGGATGTCTGCTATAAAATTCTTTGCAAAGCCATTGAGATCCGCTGTGAGTATGTATCCAATCACGGGGTAAAGGGAAATAAGGAATATGTGAGCGATGCGGTTGCCTATATTGAGGAGCATCTCCGGGAGGAGGATCTTTCCATCGTGTCCGTGGCGACCCATGTCTACCTCAATCCCGTGTATTTTGGCAGAGTTTTCAAAGAGACATTCCACATGTCTTTTAAGAAATATCTTTTACAATGCCGTATGGAAAAGGCGAAAAAGCTTCTCCAGGGAAATACGGAGAGCATTGGCAGCATCTGCGACCAGATTGGAATCAGCAACCCCTCCTATTTCGCCCATTTATTTAAGGAATATACCGGAAAGCTTCCCAGTGAATATAAAAAGGAATTTGACGCATGATTAAAAAAGGCTCAGGATTTCAACGGAAATATTTAAGATATACCCTTGGCCTGTTGCTGCTGGCGTTACTATTGTCCAGCGTGGGGGTCTGGTTTTATATGCGGAAAAATATGATACGCATCGTAACAGATCAGTATGCATTCCTGAATGAAAAAACGGGAATTGCCTTGGACAACCTTTATCAGGAGTCAGACAAGGTGATGGAGGAATGTATTCTGAACGACACGGTGCAGCAGAGCCTGAAGGCAAAACCTTTGGCGGAGGTGGATAAGAACTCTCTCAGGAAATATTTTGCCTATGTGAATCTGAATTATGTCTCCGAGTACTGTTATGCGGATAATAAACAGAATCTTTATACCCGCTCCTACTCCAAAATATCCTATTCAGACTTTAAGGAAAGCGGACTTGTGGATAAACTGGGGGATTCCTACGCCGATACCCAGTGGTTTGTGACGGAGGACACCCTATTTGGAACCGGAAAAAAAGCTCTTTATATCGGTAGAAAGGTGCATAGTCTGAATTATGCCCATAAACCTGGTTACCTGTTCCTGGAAATGAACGATGGATTTTTAAACAGCCTGAAGGAGGACAATGATTCCTTTAACCGGGAGGTGGCCATCGGGGTCATGGACCAGGACGGTAATATCTGTGCTTCCTGGTATCCCGCGTCTTTCTCCATGGGAGAGTATACGGCGGAGCTTTTAAAGCAGTACAGCAAAGAGGAAAAAAGTGGCGTTGTGGTGCGAAGTAAGAAAGTTCCCAACGGAATGTTGTCTCTGTACAAACAGGAACAGACCGGTTTTTGTGTGTTTACCATTGTGCCGGATCAGGTGTTAAATCAGGGAACGGTGCAGATTGTTTATGTCATAGCCGGTATTTATCTTCTGGTCATATTCATTGCCGTGCTGCTGAGTATTTATTTTTCCGGCAAAATTACCAGGCCGATTAAGGTTATCAACCAGGCGATGACAGAATTTGACGGCAATGATTTTTCCAATGAGGTACATTTAAACTCGAACACGGAGCTGGATCAGATTGGAAACACCTATAATAAGATGCTGATTAACATCAAAAATCTTCTGGATGAAGTCAAAGATCAGCAGAAAGAGCTGCGGGTCAGTGAACTGAACATGCTGATCAACCAGATTAATCCCCACTTCCTTTACAATACGTTGGATACGATTTACATGCTGGCACGGATCAACAAGGAAGAGACCACCATGAAAATGATTCAGGCACTGTCCAAGTATCTGCGCCTTTCCCTGAGCAAGGGAAGTGATATTGTAACGGTGGAGGATGAACTGGAAAATGTAAAAAGCTATCTGCAGATCCAGCAGATCCGGAACGAAAACCTATTCACTTATACCGTGGATTGTGAGGTAGATGCAGAGCATACGTGGATGCTAAAGCTGATTTTGCAGCCTCTTGTGGAAAACTCCATCAAATATGGCTTCTGTGAGATTTATGAGGGCGGAGTGATCCGCATTCATATCTATAAGGAAGACGGGAATCTGGTACTCACCGTCTTTAATAACGGAAAGCCTATTGAAGAGGAGATGGCGCAGAAAATTAATGGCCTCAATGAAAAACCGATCTCCGAGGCCAAGAAGAGTTTTCCCAATCAGAAGAACGGCTATGGCGTAGTCAATGTACTTACCAGATTACGGTTGAAATACGGTGACGATGTGCGTTATTTATATCAGGCTGAAAGTGACGGAACCCTTTGCAGGATCCGGATTCCGGGAGATGGAGAGAAGCATGAAGAAGAGTAAGAAAAGCAGGGTCAGTGTGATGAGCCTTCTGCTGACAGGACTTCTGCTAGCCGGCTGTGGGCAGGCGGAAGATAAAGACAACACGGAGACTACAAACAGTGTGGTGGAGATTCCCATTATTTTTACGGTGGATCCCTCCTCTGGAAAACGGAACAACCAGGAGCTGGCGGATGCCTTTAATAAAGCCTATGAAGGTAAATATCATCTGGATGTGGAATGGATACTGGAAACGGAAGAAGAGTACCGACAGAATCTGAAACGCATGAATGTGACAGATACACTGCCGGCTATCATTTATGATGTGTGTACCGTTCCCTCCTTTTATCAGATAATGGTGGAGGAAGGACGGCTAACGGATTTGACACCCTATCTGAATGAGGATCCTGAATGGAAAGACAGTATAGAAGCAGCGGTGCTGCAGGGCTGTACCTATGAAGATGGCAAGGTTTATCTGGGTCCCATCAGCACGGCGGCCTTTACCTGTTCCGGTATGTTCTATAATGAAAAGCTGTTTGAAAAAGCCGGGATCAGCAAATTCCCGGAGACCTGGGAGGAGTTTTGGGAATGCTGTGATCTTTTGCAGGAAAAGGGAGTCACACCCCTGGCGCTGCATACGGAAGGAACCGGGTGGGCTCCCATGCTCATTGCCACAGCATCGGTAGGGGAAACAGCGGAAGGTGCGGCATTTATGCGGCAGATGCTTCCTGACAGCTATGATAATGAAACTGGAAGAAAGCTGGCGGAATCTTTACAGAAACTACTTCAATATACCACAGACGATGCTCTGCATGCGGATTTTGATGTGGCATATTCCAACTTCTTTTCCGGAAAGACAGCAATGATCCCCAATGGTTACTGGTTGATTGACCAGATTCCGGAGAACTGGCAGGATCGTGTACGGTTTGCAGCTTTTCCGGAAAAGACCCTGGTGGCTTCCCCGGAAACCTTTGGCTGGGCGGTTGTTTCCACCTATAGTGAGGAAGTAAAAGAAGCAGCCGTGGAATTTTTGAAATTCCGGACCTACTTTAATCAGGAAGAGAAAAAAACATTATTTGCCAACGATATTTCCAACAGTCCACAAGTGCTTTCCGATTACCTTCAGGCATTCACTTCTGCCAGGCTGATTGTTCCTAATTATCAGACAAAGTGGAATTCCATTCTGCAGGAGCAGACCCTGGGAGAGGCATTGCCCATGCTGGTGCAGAAGGAAATCACAATAGAGGGTTTTATACAGATGCTGGATGACAGCGTGAAAGACTATCAGGCAGAGCAGTAATAAAAGAAAAACCGATGTGTATGATGGCTTATACAGCAAGATTGTAACAATCCAAAACAAAATCTTGACATACAAATTCTTGTGAATATGGTACAATAATATAGTTGTTTAATCCAAATCCTGATACAATCTACCGAATAAAAAATATAAATTGTGATTTATATCGGGCAGATTTAACAGAAAGGAAAGGTTCAGAAGATGAAAAGTATCAGAGCAAAACTAACCATATTTTTTTCCTTGATTTGCGTAGGGTGCCTTTTGGTATCCATGTCAGCAGCGGGAGTGATCACCAAGAAAAGCCTGACGCAATCCAACGATGACCTTCACAGTACGCAGGTGGAGTATTATGCGTCAATGATTGATAGCTGGCTGCAGGAAAGCACCCATGATGTGGATGCTGCCTGTACATATCTGGAGGCACAGAAAACGATTGATGATGCTGCTGTCCGGGCAGTCATGGAACAGTTTACGGCAAACAACCCCAACGCTTCTGACATTAATGTGGGTTTTGAAAATAAGGAGTTTATTGATGGAACAGGCTGGTATCCCGACGCAGGATGGGAATGCACTGGCAGACCCTGGTACACGGATGCGATAGCAGCAGGGGGAGAGAAATATTTTGGAAATCCTTATGTGGATGCCGTGACAGGAAATATGATTATCAGTGTATCCAAGTCTTTTAAGACCGCTTCCGGGCTGGAAGGCGTGGTCAATATGGATTTGATGCTTAGTACCCTGTTTGAGATGATGACTGAGATGGTAGATTCCTCTGACGGAGGTTATGGATTTCTTGTCAATGGGGATGGTATTGTCCTTATGCATCCCAACAGTGACTATATGGCTAGTGAAGATGTAGAATATTCCACTGCAGATATTCTGGATGGCGCCTATGAAAAAGCGATGCGTACAGGAGAAGCCATAAAAGACTATGATGGAGCCATGAAATATGTCAAAGTAGGAGTGGTTGCAGCCAATGGCTGGAAAGAGGTTCTGGTCACACCGGTATCCTCTTACAACCGGGCAATTGACAGTTTGGTAAGGATTCTATTCCTTATTACTATAGTTTCTGCGATTGTCGCAGCTGTAATCGTGGTGATTTATACGCAGACCATTTCCAGACCGATTGGTGAGATTCAGAAACAAATTGATCATTTACAAAATCTGAATCTGAGGGATATTGATCTGAAGAATAGCAGAAAGAAAGATGAACTGGGCAGGATGTACCGCGCAGTTCTGAAACTGCAGAGCATTCTGAGCGACATCATACAACAGATGGATCAGTCTACCACCCAGCTGTCTGGACAGTACCAGGCGGTCAATGAATCGGTTTCCAACCTCATTAGTAATAACAGCGTGGTAAAAAATACCATTGATGAAATTCTTTGTGCAGTATCGGAGGAGGCAGAACAGATTCAGACTGCCAATACCTCGTTAAATGATTTTGCTGATGAGATTGAACGGATTGTAGAGAATACGGAGAACGTGAACAAAAATGCTTCCAGAACCATGGATCACAGCATGTCCGGTATGCAATCCATGGAGGTACTTGCTGATCAGTTCGGCAGGACAAGAAATCTTCAGGATGAAGCATATCAGACCGTTACCAGACTGGAGGAGCGTTCTAAAACAATTGATGATATTTCCAAGACCATCAGCAATATTGCAGAACAGACCTCCTTACTCTCTTTGAATGCAAGTATTGAGGCAGCCAGGGCAGGTGAAGCAGGACGAGGCTTTGCCATTGTTGCTGAGGAAATCGGTAAACTGGCAAATGCTACCAGTGAAGCTACAGCTGATATTACGAAGATTATTACAGAAATCCAGGATGAAATCGAAGCGGTCAGCGGTCAGATGTTCTCCATGAAGGATGAAACCGAGAAATGTATGGAGGCGATGGACACTACCCAGGATGTATTCCGCCAGATCAACGAGGAAATCGGGAAGATAGGGAAAAGCATCCAGTCCCAGGAAGGTGCTGTAGAAATATTGGATAAAAACAAGGCAAAGATTATAGACCAGTTTTCCAGCATTTCTTCAGAGACGGAGGAATTATCTGCATCCAGCCAGGATATTCTGAGTAAGATAGATGACCAGAATCAAGAGATGGACAGTATCCACCTTGCAGTACAGGAACTGAATCAGGTTATTGTACAGCTTGATGATATTATGCATCAGTTTACCGTGTAAATTATGAAGACAGAACAGTAACAAAAATTAAACCTGGTGCGCCAGGTTTAATTTTTTGTATTTTAAGTTAAATATTTGATAATAGTTCCCCGGTATTTCCTGTTACTATGACATCGTAGCAATGAAAACGTGTGAAACACACAAAGCAACGCTAACAACAAAGAAAGAGGGAGTAAACTATGAAAAACGTAAATCGTTGGCTTGCCCTTGGAATGGCAACCATGATGGTAGCTGGAACTCTTGCAGGATGCGGAAGCTCCAACACCACAACCACCGGAACAGGCAGTGACAACACTGCTGCAACCGAGGATACTGCAGCAGAAACTACTGCAGCAGAAACTACCGCAGCAAGTGCAGAAGGCGGTTCTGTATACTACCTGAACTTTAAGCCCGAGCAGGATGAGCAGTGGCAGGCACTGGCTAAATCTTACAGCGAGCAGACCGGTGTGGAAGTAACAGTAGTTACCGCAGCAAGCGGAAACTATGAGACCACTCTGATGAGTGAGATGGGCAAGAGCGGCGCTCCTACCTTATTCCAGGTAAACGGTCCCGTAGGTCTTGCTAACTGGAAAGACTTCTGCTATGATCTGTCCGATTCCGCAATATACGGCGAGCTGACCAGCGAAGGTTACGCTTTAAAAGATGGCGACGCAGTTGCTGGTATCGCTTATGTAATTGAGTCCTATGGTTTAATCTGCAACAAGACCTTACTTGCAGAGGCTGGTTACAGCGTAGATGACATCAAATCCTTTGATGACTTAAAGAAGGTTGCTGAGGACATCACAAGCCGTTCTGACGAGCTTGGCTTCGCAGCATTCACTTCCGCTGGTATGGATGGTTCTTCTGACTGGCGTTTCAAGACCCATTTAGCAAACCTGCCTATCTACTTTGAGTACCAGGAGGATGGCATCAATTCTACAGACGCTATCAAAGGTACTTACCTTGACAACTATCGTAACATCTGGGATTTATATGTAAACAACAGCACCTGCGCTGGTAAAGACCTGGCTGCAAAGACTGGTGATGATTCCAGAAACGAGTTCTTAAACAAAGAGGCTGTATTCTTCCAGAATGGTTCCTGGGAGTACGCTAACCTGGTTGGCGATGGCAAATTCTCTGATGATGATTTAGCTATGATTCCTATCTACATTGGCGTAGGTGACGAGGCTAATCAGGGTCTTTGCACAGGTACTGAGAACTACTGGTGTGTAAACAAGACCGCAGCTCCTGAAGACATCCAGGCTACTCTGGACTTCCTGTACTGGTGTGTAACTTCTGACGAAGGTACCGCATGTCTGGCTGATGACATGGGATTCGTAATTCCTTTCAAGGGTGCAAAAGAGTCTGCAAACCTGTTTGTTAAACAGGATAGACAGTACACCGAAGAAGGTAAAACTCCTGTATCATGGAACTTTACCACAATGCCTTCTGAGGAGTGGAAAAACGGCGTTGGTTCTGCTCTGACTGCTTATGCAGCAGATGAGACTGATGATAACTGGGCAGCAGTTGTAAGCGCATTCGTAGACGGATGGGCGACTGAGTATAAGCTGGCTAATCCTCAGTAGTACAAACGGACTAAACAAACTTGCGCCGAGGGCGTGACATAAAAACGGGCAGGCATGCTCTGCCTGCCCGTTTTTCTTGATTGCATAGTTATGCAATCAAGACGCTCCGCGTGGATGCGCAGCTCGCGGAGAAGAAGTTGATGCTGCGCATACCGCGCGCACAAAGAGTCGGCAAGCGACTCTTTGTTCTGTGATAGGAAATTCCTATCACAGAAAACGCTCCGCGAGGATCGCACTGCGGCGGTTAGGAAGTATGTCGCAGAAGCGACCCGCCGCAGGCGGAGAATCCTGCGAGCAGGATTCTTTTATTTTCTGATAGGTAACTCTTATCAGGCAGGAGAACTCCGTAAACCGGAGTCAATTTAATGGAGGTATTTTATGGAGAAGGCATTAAAGAAAAGCGCACCGATTTTTATTCTTCCCACATTAATTGCATTTACCATCGGATTTATTGTTCCCTTTATACAGGGTCTGTATTTATCTTTCTGTCAGTTTACCACAGTAAGCAATGCAACCTGGGTGGGACTTACAAACTACAAAGCAGCATTTACTGATACGACATTTGGTCATTCCTTTATTTTTACCGTACTGTTTGCAGTCGTATCGATTTTATCCATCAACATTCTGGCTTTCGCACTGGCAGTGCTTCTGACCCAGCAGCTGAAAGGAACCAATATTTTCAGAACCGTATTTTTTATGCCGAACTTAATCGGCGGTATCGTACTCGGTTATATCTGGCAGATTCTGATTAACTGCGTACTGACTATTGTAGAAAAACCTCTGCTGGCGTTGAACTCCTCCGCAGGTTACTGGGGCATGATTATTCTCATGTGCTGGCAGCAGATTGGATATATGATGATTATTTATATTGCAGGTCTGCAGAGTGTGCCGGATTCCCTCACAGAAGCGGCGGAAATCGATGGTGCCACCAAATGGCAGATTCTCCTGAAGGTAAAGATTCCCATGGTTATGTCCTCTATTACCGTTTGTGTATTCCTGACATTGACCAACTCCTTCAAGCTCTTCGACCAGAACCTGGCTCTGACCGGTGGCGAACCAAACCACGCAACAGAAATGATGGCAATGAATATCTATAACACCTTCTACTCCCGTGCAGGAATGCAGTGGAAAGGTTATGGACAGGCGAAGGCAGTCATCTTCTGCGTACTGGTTATCGCAATTTCCATGATTCAGTTGAAGGCAACAAGGTCTAAGGAGGTACAGCAGTAATGAAAAAGAAAACAAAAGTTGGAGATATCATCTGGATCGTTATTCTGACAATCCTCTCCCTGCTCTGGATTTATCCGGCATTCATGATTCTGATTAACTCCTTAAAACAGGAGTCTGCAATCAGCACCGGCACCGTATTTAAGCTTCCCGCTGCTGATACGTTTGCAGGACTTTCCAACTATTTGAATGCCATTGAGTCCAAAGGCTTTCTGAGCAGTTTCTGCTACAGTTTATTTATTACGGTTTCCTCCGTGGCAGCAATCTTACTGTTTTGCTCCATGTGTGCATGGTACATTTCCCGTGTGAAGGGTATGTTATCCCAGGCTTTATACTTTTTATTTGCTTTTTCCATGGTGGTACCTTTCCAGATGGTTATGTTTACTCTGTCTCAGACCGCAGACAGATTACATCTGAACACTCCCTGGAATATCTGGGTGATTTATCTCGGTTTCGGTGCAGGACTTGCCGTATTCATGTTCTGCGGCTTTATGAAATCCATTCCCGTGGAAGTGGAAGAGGCCGCGCTGATTGATGGCTGCAGCCCTATTCAGACATTTTTTAAGATTGATGTGCATATGTTGGCACCGACCATGATTTCCGTAGGTATTCTGGAAGCTATGTGGGTATGGAATGACTACCTGCTGCCCACACTGGTATTGGATATCAAAAAATATAAAACCATTCCCATGCTGATCCAGTACTTCCGCGGAAGTTACGGAAAAGTAGAAATGGGTCCCATGATGGCAAGCATTATGTTAACCATTATTCCCATCATTATTGTATACCTGGCAGGACAGAAATATATTATCAAAGGTGTGGCAGCCGGCGCAGTAAAAGGCTAAGCACAAAATAAGGAGAATACCCAAATGGCAATGAACGCGCTATTAGAAAACAAATTAGGCAAAGCAATCAACGAAGCATCCGACAGAGAGATTTATGAGGCACTGCTCATCATCGTGAAGGAGATGGCAGAAGAGAGAACCACAAAGGCTTCCGAAAGTAAAAAGAAGATTTACTACGTGTCGGCAGAGTTTCTCATCGGTAAACTTCTTTCTAATAACATGATTAACCTTGGCATCTATGACGAGGTAAAGACACTGCTGAAAGAAAATGGCAGAAATCTGGCAGCTATTGAAGAAATCGAGCCGGAACCTTCTCTGGGAAATGGCGGTCTGGGCAGACTGGCAGCCTGCTTCCTGGATTCCATGGCAAGCCTTGGCTTACCCGGTGACGGTATTGGTCTCAACTACCATTTGGGACTGTTCAAACAGGAATTTGAAAAAGAACTGCAGAAAGAAACACCTAATCCCTGGATGGAAAAGCAGAACTGGCTCACTCCCACCGGAGTGTCCTATCCTGTTACCTTTGGCAATCTGACCCTCCAGGCCAGGATGTATGACATTGATGTAACCGGCTATGAAAACAGAACTAATAAACTCCATCTCTTTGATGTGGACACTGTAGATGAATCCATCGTCAAGGATGGCATCACCTTTGACAAAACCGACATTGCGAAGAACCTGACCCTGTTCCTCTACCCGGATGATTCTGATGAGGAAGGCAGACAGCTCCGTATTTATCAGCAGTATTTCATGGTAAGCAGCGGTGCGCAGCTGATTCTGGACGAGAGTATGAAGAGAGGCTCCAACCTCCATGACCTCTATGACTATGCTGTTATCCAGATCAACGATACTCATCCTACCATGATTATCCCGGAGCTGATCCGGCTGTTGACAGAGCGTGGCATCTCCGTGGATGAGGCGATTGACATTGTTTCCAAAACCTGTGCGTACACCAATCACACCATTCTGGCAGAGGCTCTGGAGAAATGGCCCATCACCTACTTACAGAAGGTGGTTCCCCAGTTAGTTCCCATCATTGAGATTCTGGACGATAAAGTAAGAAGAAAATACGATGACGAGCGAGTGGTCATCATTGATAAAAACGATGTGGTTCACATGGCACACATTGATATCCATTATGGTTTTTCCGTAAACGGCGTGGCATCCCTTCACACTGAGATTCTGAAGGACACCGAGCTGCATCCTTTTTACGAGATTTACCCGGAGAAATTCAACAACAAGACTAACGGTATCACTTTCCGCAGATGGCTGTTACACTGTGATCCCAGGTTAGCAGCCCTGTTGGATGAGACCATTGGCACCGATTACCGCAAGGATGCCACGAAACTTTCCAAACTCCTTGCTTTCAAGGATGACGAGACATTTAAAAAGCAGCTCCTTAAAGTAAAAATGGAAAACAAGCAGGATTTATGTGATTACCTGAGAGAAACCCAGGGCATTACCTTAAATCCCGAAAGCATTTTCGACACCCAGATTAAGCGTCTCCATGAGTACAAGAGACAGCAGATGAATGCCCTGTATGTCATTCACAAATATCTGGAAATCAAGGCAGGCAAAAAGCCCAGTACACCCATTACCGTCATTTTCGGTGCAAAGGCAGCTCCTGCGTATGTGATTGCAAAAGACATCATTCATCTGATATTATGTTTACAGGAACTGGTAAATAACGACCCGGAGGTAAGTCCTTATCTCGCCGTTGTCATGGTAGAGAACTACAATGTGACAAAGGCAGAAAAGCTGATTCCCGCAACGGATCTTTCCGAGCAGATTTCACTGGCATCCAAGGAGGCAAGCGGTACCGGCAACATGAAGTTTATGTTAAACGGCGCACTGACTCTGGGAACAGAGGATGGCGCAAACGTGGAGATCCACGAACTGGTGGGTGACGACAATATCTTTATTTTCGGTGCATCCAGTGAGGAAGTTATTGGCCATTACGAAAAAGCAGATTATGTGTCCAAAGATATCTATGAGAAAGACCCGGTAGTAAAAGAGGCAGTAGACTTTATTACTTCCGAGGAAATGTTGAAGATTGGCCAGGAAGAAAATCTCACAAGATTACAGAATGAGCTTTTGAACAAAGACTGGTTTATGACTCTTTTGGATTTCCGCGCCTACCTTGCAAAGAAGGAAGAAGCTTACAAGGCATACGAGGACAGAAGCAGCTTTGCAACCAAGATGATCGTGAATATTGCAAAATCCGGATATTTTTCATCCGATAGAACGATTGCAGAATACAACCGGGATATCTGGCACGTATAAGAAAGGTTGGTTATCACTATGAGAGAAAGCGGTATCTTAATGCCCATTTTTTCCCTGCCGTCCAGGTACGGAATTGGGTGCTTCTCCAAAGAAGCTTATGAATTTGTGGATCTGCTGAAAGAGGCAGGACAGAAGAAGTGGCAGATTCTGCCACTGGGGCCCACCGGCTATGGTGATTCACCCTACCAGTCTTTTTCCACTTTTGCAGGAAATCCCTATTTTATCGACCCGGAGACACTGGTGGACGAGGGATTGCTGATGATCCATGAATGCGAGGATAGTATGCCGGCAGAGACGGTGGAGGACAACTCTATTGATTATGAATGGCTGTATCAGCATCGTTTCGAACTGCTGCGTCAGGCGTTCCGGCGGTTTACACCGGATGCCGGCTATGAGAAATTTCTGGCAGACAATGAAGACTGGCTGACAGACTACTGCCTGTACATGGCAATCAAAACCAATCAGGGAAATGTCAGCTACATTGAGTGGAAGGATGAATACAGAAACAGAGAGCCCAAAGCTCTTGCAGAGGCAAAGGAAACCTTTAAGGAGGAAATCGACTTCTATCGTTTCCAGCAGTATGAGTTCCGCAAACAGTGGGACAAGCTGCACGCTTATGCCAACAAGCAGGGCGTGGAGATTATCGGAGATATCCCCATCTATGTAGCCTTTGACAGTGCAGATACCTGGGCAGACCCGAAGCTATTTCAGATTGGAGAGGATAATCTTCCCACCGGAGTGGCAGGATGTCCTCCCGATGCCTTTTCTGCTACCGGCCAGCTGTGGGGGAACCCTTTATTTAACTGGGAGTACCATAAACAGACCGGTTATGCCTGGTGGTTAAAGAGAATTGCCCATTGCTTTTCCTTATATGATGTGGTAAGAATCGACCATTTCCGTGGTTTTGATGAATATTATGCAATTCCCTACGGGGACAAAACCGCAGAGTTCGGTAAATGGATGCCGGGCCCTGGAATGGATTTGTTTGGCACGGTGAAAGAAAAGCTGGGTGATTTGAGAATTATCGCTGAGGATTTAGGATTCCTCACCGATTCTGTGAGACAGCTTCTGGTGGATTCCGGTTATCCGGGCATGAAGGTGCTGCAGTTTGCTTTCGATTCCAGAGAGCCAAGCAACTATCTGCCCCACACCTATCCCCGCAACTGTGTGGTTTACACGGGAACCCATGATAACACCACCACCCGTGGCTGGTATCACGAAATCCGCCCGGACTGCCGTGCTTTTGCCAAAGAGTATATGCATGTGGATGCCCTGGATGAGGACAGCTTATCCTGGAACTTCATCACCCTTGCCATGAGCAGTGTGGCAGATTTATGCGTCATTCCCATGCAGGATTACCTGTGTCTGGATGAGAAGGCGCGTATCAATACGCCCTCTACCCTAGGTGGAAACTGGACATGGAGAATGGATAGAGAGGCATTTACTACTCAGCTGGCACAGCAGATTCACCGGATGACGGAGATTTACGGAAGATTGTAGTAACGTTAATCGCCCGCTGTGTCGGGATTCCTTCACAATCTGAGGACGCGCTCTCGCTTGATGAAAAACGTAGTGGTACATAAGATGCGAAAATACCGCATCTAAGTACCAACGTTTTCCAACAGTCCCAGATTGCAAATGGAATCCCTCGCGCGGGCGGTTCCACGTTATGGCGG
>CAKRNW010000015.1 GCA_934371505.1 uncultured Lachnospiraceae bacterium | reverse complement strand
GCTTTGCAATCTGATGGTACATTGTCGTTTCTCCTTTTCGTTCCCTTAAGTTTCTCACATTTTATCGCTTTCTCACTCCGGGTGCAAGGGAAAATTGCAATCCTTTTTCTCTGGTGGTATACTGGAAAAGATGTAACCTGTGGGTTACCTTTGGCAAAATTCAGACCTGGAGGAAGAATAACTGTATGAAAATCATTGACATCCGGCTTTATACTCTTTCCGTTCCCCTGCGCGTGCCTTTCAAAACCGCACTCCGCACGGTAAATTCTGTGGAAGATGTAATTGTGGAAATCCTGACCGATACCGGCAACAAAGGCTATGGCGAAGCACCGCCCACCGGCCCCGTTACCGGCGATACCACCGGCTCCATCATCGGTGCCATCCGCGACCATATCGCACCGAAATTAAAGGGCATGGACATTGACGATTTTGAAGATCTCATGCTCACTCTGCAGTCTTCCATCGTGAAGAACACCAGTGCAAAGGCTGCAGTGGATATGGCACTGTGGGATTTATACGGTCAGTTATACCGGATTCCTGTTTATAAATTACTTGGCGGTTCCCGCAAATCCATCGTCACTGATATTACCATCAGTGTCAACGAGCCGGAGGAAATGGCTCTGGATGCGTTAAATGCCAAGGAACGTGGCTACGACTGCCTGAAAATCAAGGTGGGTAAGGATGCCAATAAGGATTTGGAGAGACTTCTGGCTGTCCGCAAGGCAGTTGGTCCTGACCTGTGCATCCGCATTGATGCCAACCAGGGCTGGACCGCCAGAGAGGCTGTCCGTCTTTTAAACCAGATGCAGGAAAAGGGGCTGGACATTGAATTCGTGGAACAGCCTGTAAAAGCCCATGACTTCGAAGGCATGAAATATGTCACCGAACATTCTTATGTGCCGGTGCTTGCCGATGAAAGCGTGTTCTCTCCCGAAGATGCCCTGACCATCATGCAGATGCGTGCCGCAGATTTGGTCAATATTAAGCTGATGAAATGTGGTGGAATCTACAATGCCTTAAAGATTGCCTCTGCCGCTGAAGTTTACGGCGTGGAATGTATGATTGGCTGTATGCTGGAGGCAAAGGTCAGTGTCAATGCTGCCGTCCATCTGGCATGTGCGAAACAGATTATTACCCGCATTGACTTAGACGGTCCTGTTCTCTGCAAGATAGACCCTGTTCACGGCGGTGCCGTTTTCCAGGAAAAAGATATCATCGTTTCCGATGCACCCGGACTTGGTATTTCCGGTATTGATGGATTACAGCCGATCGCATGGTAAAAATAGTATGATCAGAAAAGGCGCCGTATGACAGGCGCCTTTTTAGAATTATTTTAGAAAAAAGCTGCCCCAGAAAATATATCATCTCCCGGGGCAGCTTTTCTTAATAATCAAGCTGAAAATGAGACTCGAACTCACGACCCCTTCATTACGAGTGAAGTGCTCTACCGACTGAGCTATTTCAGCTTATCTGACCTGCAAAGGCAAATCAACATATGCTATTATATATGAACCGTAAGGCTTTTGCAAGGACAAATTTTAATCCTGTGTGAAAATATTGCAGTTGAACGAACTAATTTACTTATCCATATGCACATCCAGCTGGGGAAAAGGTATCTGTACGCCGGCTGCATCCAAGGCCAGCTTAATGCTTTCTGTAACTGCCCATTTTCCTTCCCAGTAGTCTTCATTTCGGAACGTACATCTCACCCCTAAGATGACAGCACTGTCTCCCAATTCATCCACAAACACCTGCTTCGGTTCCTCCTGCAGGACACGGGGTTCCTCCGACAACACTTTCTGAATCACATCCTTTGCCATACGGATATCCGAATTATAAGAAATTCCTATTTTTGCCATCATTCTTCTTTTCGGATTACTGGAAAAATTGATGACACTGCTACCGGCTAAGCTTCCGTTTGGAACCATAACAATATGATTATCCGATGTCTCTAATGTGGTATAAAAGATCTGGATTGCTTTCACAGTCCCCTCATTTTTTCCGGAGTTTTCAACAATATAATCTCCTACCCGGAATGGCTTCAATAAAAGAATCAGTACCCCTCCTGCCAGATTGGACAGGCTTCCCTGTAATGCCAGACCGATGGTCACACCGGCGGATCCCAGCAAAGCCACCATGCTTGCCACATTGAAACCAAAACCGGAAGCAATCAGAAAAATTAAAAGAATATATAAGGCATATTTCAGGAAAGAATCGGCAAACTGCCGCACACCTATATCTGTGTTATGGCGTTCCATCGAGGTGTGAACCAGTTTTCCTATCAGCCTGATCGCCTGCACCCCAATCATAAAGACCAGTGCAGCAATCAATACCTTTACTCCAAAACGTAACAGCTTATCCGGTAATTCCTCCAGAAACTTTTGAACTACAGTGGGATCCACTTGTGGTGTTTCCAGAATTCCATCTACCACACCACCTTGATCATTCTCAAAAAACATTGTTTATTTCCTTTCCAAACCATGATATCTGTCATACCTTATTCCTTTAGCATACCTATGCTAAGGAATGGATAAAAATTCCGCTTAACAGTTTCGGCTCAAACCAGGTTGATTTCGGGGGCATCAGTTTTCCTGCATCTGCCACAGCAAACAGCTCCTGAATAGAAGTTGGATATAAGGAAAAGGCAGCCACACAATCTCCAGCCACTCTTCGCTCCAGTTCTTCCATCCCTCTGATTCCTCCTACAAAGTCAATCCGGCTGTCCGTCTTTGGATCCAGAATTCCCAAAACGGGTGCCAGAAGATTATTTTGTAGTAAGGATACATCCAGACCCTCCACAGGATCGCTATTCTTAAATTCCGGACGAATCTGCAAACGGTACCAGCCGGAGTTTAAATACAGACCAAACTCTCCTTTCTGATCTGGTTTGCGATAGTCGGCCGGGCAATCCTTCTCTCCCGCCTTGGTCACAAGAAAGGCTTTCTCAATCTGTTTTAGAAATTCCTCTTCAGAAAGTCCGTTTAAGTCTTTCACAACCCGGTTATAATCCATGATCATCAGATCTCTGTCAGGAAACAGCACCGAAAGAAAATAATGATAAGGTTCCTTACCGGTATCATTGGGGTTTTCTGAAGCCCGCTTTAATCCCACCTTCACTGCAGAAGCGCAGCGATGATGACCGTCTGCAATATAAATATTTTGGATCGTGGCAAAGGCTTTCTGAACTGCTTCGATCTGCTCCGGAGCATCCATAAGCCAAACAGTATGCCGGGTTCCATCCTCACGCTTCAGGTCATAAAGAGGAGCATTTTTCATGCAGGCTTCCACAGCTTGTCCAATCTGCTCATTTGCCCGATATGCCAGAAAAATCGGTCCTGTCTGGGCGTTGCAGGTATCCACATGACGGATTCTGTCCTGTTCCTTTTCCGCACGGGTATTTTCGTGCTTTTTAATGATGCCATTCTGATAATCTTCAATGGAGGCACAGGCACAGATTCCCGTCTGTGTTCTTCCATCCATGGTTAACTGATAAATATAATAACAGGGTTTCCTGTCCTGGATAAAGCTTCCATCCTCCACCCTATCCCACAGCATTTCCTTCGCCTTTGCATATACTTCATCCGCATACATATCATGACCCGGCTCAAATTGTGTCTCCGGCCGGTCAATGGTCAGAAAGGAATGGGGTCGTTTTTCCACTAAAGCTCTTGCCTCTTCTCTGCTAAATACATCATAGGGAAGCTCCGCAATGTCTGCGATTTTTTCCTTTGCCGGTCTGATTGCCAGAAATGGTCTGATATCTGCCATAATACAGTTTCCTCCTAATGTAATGATCCTGAAATAAAATTTCCCATGCTGCTAAAACAAAGGTGCCATCAGTTTGAGTATCGGTCCAAAAAGGAAGTTGGTCGCAAAGTGCTGCTTTAACCATTCCGGTGTGACTTCTTCACAGACGGCAAATACTTCCAGCATATCTTTCTTCAGACTTTCTGTTACACTGGTTCTATACAATAACGTTCCACATTCAAAATGATGATAAAAACTGCGATAATCCATGTTAATCGTACCTACGGTAGCAATTTCACCATCACAGAGAAAACATTTTGCATGAATAAATCCCGGTGTATACTGAAGGATTCGTACACCAGCCTTAATCAACACGCCATAATTGGACTGGGTCAGCCAATAGGCAAACTTTTTATCCGGAATACCGGGTGTCACAATTCGTACATCTACGCCTCTCTTTGCAGCCAGACACAATGATTGGATCATGGCATCGTCCACAATGAGATAAGGCGTATAGAGCCATACATAATCCCTGGCACCGTTGATAATATTCATGTAGATATTCTCCCCAAGGGTCTCATTATCCAGCGGGGAATCTCCATAGGGCTGAACATAGCCATCCTGAAAACTGTTCTTTGGAAACTCAAACAGATAAGGAGAATAATCCACTTCTGTGGGACGCATGGCATTCCACATTTGTAAAAACATTACCGTAAAACTGCGGGCTGCTTCTCCCTCTACCCGGATACCGGTATCCTTCCAATGTCCATATTTCACCTTGCGGTTAATGTATTCGTCTGCCATATTGACACCGCCGGTATAGGCAATCTTTCCATCAATGGAAACAATTTTCCGATGGTCGCGGTTATTCAGGATAATGGCCATGAGGGGAAATAATTTATTAAAAGCTACACTCTTGATGCCTTCCCGTTCCAGCAGTTCATCGTAGTGATTCGGAAGTACAAATACACTTCCCACATCATCGTACATGACACGCACTTCCACACCCTCTGCAACTTTACGACGCAGAATCTCATGTACCGAATCCCACATATCCCCCTCTTCCAGAATAAAATATTCCACGAAGATAAATTTCTCTGCTTTTTCCAGATCTTTTAACAGGGAGTACCAAAATTCCTCGCCAATCCTGAAGTAAGTATTTTTCGTATTCTTATATACCGGTGTATAAGAATAATTTCCGATATAATAACAGAGATTTGCTACCTGCCTATTCTCTGCGGCAATTTCATTCCAGACTTCATTTTGGGGATGATAAGATTCTTTGGTTGCCTTTTCTGCCCGGTCTACATTTTTGCGCAGCCGTTTGAACATAAATACATGGCCAAATAAAATGTAAATCAATCCTCCCAATAAAGGCACCAGCATAATAAGAACAATCCATGAAATTTTGACCGATGCATTGGAATGACGGTAAAGCAGGAAAATGACTGCCCCCAGACTGATAATCCGCAGGGCAATATCAATATAGACATAATAGCTGCTCAGCTTCCAGATCTCAAACCCGATAAATAAAACCTGTAGCAGAACCAGAAGCGCAGTAATAATAAGACGGGAAAAAAGAGTACTGCCGATTTTTTTGATCAGTCGTCCCATAGAATAATCTCTCCTTTCTGCAGAGTCTGTTTCAGATCAATCAGTCTCTGGTTGCTGGAACCGCGAAAGCGAAGACGGATATCCTTAAACTGTTCTTGAAATCGACCGTCTACCAGAACATCAATCATAGGAAGCAATTCCTTTGTCTCATCCCATTGCTGGAGCATCCGCCCTGCAACATCCTCCTCAAAACGATATCCGGTATAACACCAGATGTCCTTCTCCGGATAGATTTTTTTCACTTTTTTCAAAAAAGGAAGAAGCCCCTGTTGATTTACTCGTTCCAGGGGTTCTCCGCCTAACAGCGTAAGCCCCCTGATATAGGAGGGGGCTAGTGCTGTCAATAATTCTTGTTGTATTTCATCGGTAAAGGGATTCCCATAGTCAAAATCCCATGCAATTTCATTGAAGCAGCCGGGACAATGGTGGGTACAGCCACTGACAAATAAAGAAACCCGAACCCCCGGCCCATTTGCAATATCACATTTTTTTATTTCTGCAATGTTCATAACTCCTCCTTGTTTGCAAAGCAAATGCGAATTTTCTAACGGGCAGAGGATTTTCCTCTTATAAATGAAGGACACGTTCCTTGATTTCCTGGGTACGTCCCTGATTCCAGTACTGGGTTCCGATATAACCACAGGTTCTTCTTGCCACATTCATGGTATCCTGATCCCGGTTTCCGCAATTGGGACACTCCCATACCAGTTTACCGTCATCATCGGTGACAATCCGGATTTCTCCGCCATAACCGCATTTCTGACAATAATCACTTTTGGTATTGAGTTCCGCATACATGATATGATCGTAAATGTATTTCATAACGCTTAAAACGGCATCCAGATTATCCTGCATATTGGGAACTTCCACATAGCTGATGGCACCACCGGGAGACAACTCCTGGAATTGCGCCTCAAATTTCAATTTTTCAAAAGCATCAATTTTTTCCGTTACATGAACATGATAGCTGTTTGTAATATAGTTACGGTCTGTCACACCTTCAATAATGCCAAAACGCTTCTGTAAACATTTGGAAAATTTATAGGTTGTGGATTCCAATGGCGTTCCGTATAAGCTGAAATCAATATTGGTTTCTTCTCTCCACTGCTTGCATACATCATTAAGGCGCTGCATCACCTTTAAGGCGAAAGGAGTAACCTTGGGATCCGTATGGGATCTTCCGGTCATATAACGGGTACATTCGCAAAGCCCTGCGTAGCCCAGGGAAATTGTGGAATAACCGTGGTACAGCAGCTTATCAATCTTCTCTCCCTTCTTCAGACGGGCAAGAGCACCGTACTGCCAGAGAATGGGAGCTACATCCGATAAGGTTCCCTTCAAACGGTTATGTCTGCACATCAGTGCTTTTTTACAAAGTTCCAGACGCTCATCCAGGATTTTCCAGAATAACTCCATATCCCGATTGGAGGAGCAGGCCACATCCACCAGATTCAACGTTACAACCCCCTGGTTGAAACGACCATAGAATTTATATTTACCTTCTTCGTCCTTATAAACGGTCAGGAAAGAACGACATCCCATACAAGGATAACAGTTTCCATCCTTCAGTTTTTTCATGATTTTCTCGGAAATATAGTCCGGAACCATTCTCTTTGCGGTACACTTGGCTGCCAGTTTTGTTAAATACCAGTATGGGGAATCCTCATGGATATTATCCTCTTCCAATACATAAATCAGCTTGGGGAATGCTGGTGTAATATAAACACCCTTTTCATTTTTTACCCCCTGCATACGTTGATTCAGCACTTCTTCGATAACAGCTGCCAAATCCTCCCTGATCTGCCCTGCAGGCACCTCATCCAGATACATAAATACAGTGACAAAGGGAGCCTGTCCATTCGTGGTCATCAGAGTAATTACCTGATACTGAATCATCTGCACACCACGTTTGATCTCATCTTTCACACGCATCTCTGCAATGGCATTGACTTTTTCTTCGGATACATCCTCTCCCACTGCCTCCAGTTCCTCTCGGACACTCTTACGGTATTTTTCACGACTGACCTGTACGAAGGGAGCCAGATGTGCCAGGGAAATGCTTTGTCCGCCATACTGGGAGCTTGCTATCTGTGCGATAGATTGCGTTGCAATATTACATGCCGTGGAGAAACTTTTTGGTGTATCAATCATTGTTTCACTGACTACCGTACCGTTCTGCAGCATATCTTCCAGATTGACCAGACAACAATTATGCATGTGCTGTGCAAAATAGTCCGCATCATGGAAATGAATAATTCCCTTTTCATGTGCTTCTACCACATCCTCCGGCAGCAGAAATCTACGGGTGATATCCTTAGAAACCTCGCCAGCCATATAGTCACGCTGTACACTGTTCACTGTAGGATTTTTATTGGAATTCTCCTGCTTTGCTTCCTCGTTATTACACTCCAACAGACTTAAAATCTGTTCATCCGTGGAATTGGATTTACGCACCAGGGCACGGCGATAACGATAAGTAATGTAATTACGTGCCACGGCAAAAACCTGACGATCCATCAGTTCATTCTCCACCATATCCTGAATTTCTTCCACGCTGGGAGAACGCTTCAACGCCAGACAATCCTGTTCTACTTTATTGGCAATTTCCAGAATGTCACTCTCCGGCATCCGGTCTCCTTGCTTGACACTCTTATTAGCCTTTTGGATCGCTATTATGATCTTGGAAAGGTCAAAACTAGCCTCCGCCCCACTTCTTTTGATGATTTTCATTCCCTCACTCCTGACATCATATTAATACACCCACAACACATCGCAGATACTATATATTGTAGCATGGTATTTACATATGTCAAGATGTGCCCTTGTAAAAGGCTGTGGTCAAAAGGGACTACCGTCATTTAGAAAAACAAATGCTCCATCAGGATTTTACAACCGATTGCAATAAGAATTACACCTCCCACAATCTCTGCTTTTGCTTGATATTTCTTTCCAAATACATTCCCGATTTTCACCCCTGCCGCAGAAAATACAAAGGTCGTGCAGCCGATAAGCGTGAGCGCCATCCCTATATTCACTCCAAGAAATGCAAAGGTAATTCCCACAGCCAGTGCATCAATGCTGGTCGCAATGGCCATGAACAGCATGGTTTTGAAACTAAAAGATGCACCGGTCTGCTCTTCTTCGTCAGACAATGCCTCACGGATCATATTCACTCCGATAAATACCAACAGGACAAAGGCAATCCAATGATCAATCTTAGTAATGTAACTTTCAAAAGCGGAACCTAATAGATAGCCGATCAATGGCATCAATGCCTGAAAGCCGCCGAACCATAATCCACAACAGAGCATGTGCTTCGGTCTTACTTTCCTGACTCCCAGTCCCTTACAGATAGAGACGGCAAAGGCATCCATGGACAGTCCGACACCCAGTAAAAACAACTCGATCATTCCCATTTCCTTTTCTCCTGTTCTCAAAAATAGTTTGATTGCATAGGCCAAAATTTCCTATGCAATAAAAAGAACCCAGATACAGAATGTCGTTCATCATTCTGTGTCTGAGTCTCGTTCATTAAGATATGCCAGATTCCAAAGGAATCAGTGTGTTGACATATCACACTATTTAGTGCAAACTACTCCCTCATGGGTTCGTTATCATTTCTTAATACTATGCCATATTGATAAAACTTTGTCAACAAAATATGGCAGTTTCATACAATTTTCCTAAAATTTACTCTCTGTTTGATCCCAACAGAAAATTTCTTGTCACATACTTTGTTACAAACTCTGCATCTAGCCCGGCAACCGTTTCCTGTACCTGCACAGAGACGCTTTTCCAGGGAATTCGTTCTCCCTGTGCTGTCACAAAATAATAGGTTACCGTTCCCGTCTGCGTCCCAGCATCCACCGGAGCTTCCAGATGATCCAGGCACTCCAGTTCTGCCACCATATATTCTCCCTCACGACAGAGAATCCGCATGGGCTCCGCCTCTTCCAGAACCGGCAGAATCTCTACGCTGTGATAAGGGTTTCCGTCTTTCGGCTGTCCACCGGAAACCGCCAGGGGCGAGACTTCCACCTCTGGCAAAAATTCCTGATAAATATAGTTTTCCAATCCATAGTTATAAAGTTTGCGGCTGTCCTGCCACTTCCATCCCTTGTGATTCGGCCAGCCGCATGCCAGCAATGCAATGGTATAGATTCTGTCATCCCGCTGTAAAGCACCTACATAACAATAACCTGCACTATTTGTGAAGCCGGTTTTTCCGGACAATGCTCCGTCCATCATACCCAGAAAAGCATTATGATTGTGGCAGGTGTAGAACTGCCTTCCCTCCACATCGGAAAAAGAGTGGTCAACTGTTCTTGTAATTTTCAAAAACTCTTCTTTTTTCGGACTGGATGTCACACAGTATGCCATGATTTTTGCCAAATCGGTTGCTGTTGTTCCATGAGTCAGTACAGTTTCCTCTCCATTTTCATTTTCGGCTACCTGTACGGCATCCAATCCGTTGGGAGTAACAAAAGTGGTATCCTTACAGCCAATTTCCATCGCCTTTTCATTCATCATTCTCGCAAAAGCAGCTACTGCCTGTTTGCTTTCCTCCACATTTCGCTCTCCAGCTGTGTCAGACAGGCCCAGTGCTTTTGCGCCGATGGATTCTGCCAAAATCACTGCAGCATCGTTATGGGATTCCAGCATGAGGGAATAAAGCAGATCTTTTACCAGAAACTGTTGCCCGCTCCGAACCCCAAGATGTACTTTAGGCTGTGCCCCTGCATAGGCAGATGTCTCCATAATCTGGTCATCGCACTCCTGCTCCAGTACCAGAATACAGGTCATAATCTTCGTGGTACTGGCATTGGACAGCTTTTCGTTTCCATCCTTTTCATATAAAACCCGTCCTGTCCTGGCATCCATCAAAACCGCCGCTTTCGAATAAAGCTCTGTAGGGGCAAGTTCCGGATTTTCTGTGTTCAGCAAAATTTGTCCAGAGACTTCCCTGTCGTCTCTCTCTCTGCAGGCTTCTGAAGCTGTCCCCCTCACCGGCAAATATGCAAAAGAAAACAGGAGCCCTGTCACCGTTACCCAAACGACTCCAAGCCTCCCGGCTGCTTTCTTTAATTGCTTTCCGTTTTTCATGCCACACCGCCATAATAGAACTCTTTATACGATATGCATTTTCCTCTTACTCTATGCGCGGAAAAGTCCCTGGGAAAACCCATAGGCAATCATCTGTGCCCTGGAGCTAAAGGTCTCTGTTTCAATTAACTGTAAAACCTCCTGAGGCGTATAAAGGGCTGCTTTAATCTGTTCGTTTGCAGACATATATTCACCTGATATCTTTCCCTCAACCTCCACAAATGCGATCTGTGTCTTTGCATCAGAAATTGTCACCACAGAAAAAGAAGGAGGAAAAATTTTGATGATCCGTTTTAAATTCAGGCCGGTTTCCTCATATAATTCCCGTTGAATACATTCTTCTACGCTTTCATTCTCCTCCAGGTGTCCTGCACAAAGTCCGTAAATTTCGCAGTTAATGGCCATGCGGAATTCCTTTAAAAGAAGCAGCTTTCCCTCATGCACTGCAGCAATGGACACACCGGTTACTGCGGTTCCCAGATCCTTTGGTTCAGATAGTTCCTTCAGGCTTACAATTTCATAAACTTTTTCCTTCCCGGCCTTATTCTCATAAGTCAGTTCGTAATCCTTTAAATATTTTCCGTCACGAATCTTTTTCAGATTTAATAATTTCATAATTTGTCCCCTTCGTTTAATTGACTTTTTTATTACCTTGCAACTGTTCTGACAATGGATGGGATACTTTTTTTCTGGTGATTTCCACGATGCCCAGTGCTGTAATATCATGCACCTTCGTAGGTACGGAATCCTGTTGCGCCATCCTTCGAAGTTCCTGGAAAAATTGCTCCCGCTGCTCTTTATCCCTGATATTTAGAAAATCCACCAAAATCATTCCGGACAGATTTCGCAGACGCAGCTGACGAAACACTTCCTCCCCCGCCTCCTTATTTACTAATTGTATCAATTCCTCCGGAGAATCCTTCCGGATGCATTTTCCACTGTTCACATCAATGACAGTCATCGCTTCTGTGTGGTCAATAACCAGATATCCTCCACATCTAAGCCACACCTGCCGGGCAGTCAGCTGTGATAAATAGGTTTCTATGGAATACAAGGCCGCCAGGGATACACGGGCATCCTCATAATAACGAAGCTGTACCTCATCGAAATTCATTGGACGCTCCTGCTCCTGCTTCAGCTGTGCCTGAATCTCTGCATCATCTGTTATAACCTGAAGTGATTGCTTTCCTTCTTTCTGACATTCCTGCAAAAAATGTAACCACCCCGGCATAACCTGCACCAATTTTGTGTAACACAATGCATGATCTGCTTTTTCCCGTAACATTTCTATATTTTCACACTTCGTTATTTTTCCGCTCACTGCCGGTAATTTGGTTTTTAAGGCTTCTCTGGTTACCTGAACCAACAGTTCATCCCCTGCCTTTATAGGAACATTTCCGGTTCGGTTGGTACGATGGAGCATTCCCTTTTCCAATAGGCTTACTCCAAGATCGCTTCCCAGGGATAAATAACAGGATATACCCTTTTGTACATCCACAAACGCTGCTCCCAGATTTTGTGCCACCCGGGTCACCTTCCCCAGATAGACTTCTCCCAGCTGTGGCTGATCCTTATGACTCCCCTCCCCATAGACATGGATCTGTTCCAGCTGTCCCTTCTGAAAAAAGGCTGTCACCAGCTGACCCTTGCGTCGTAACATCACACAAACAGAATTGAAGGGCACCGCCGTAGCACCACCCTCCCTTTTCATCAGATCTTCTGCTTCCGCATATTTCTTTCGAGGTTTTATGATTTCCTGCATTTTTGATCTTTCCTTATTTCCGTTAAAATCTTTCACCTACAGAATCTAACGGTACATAGTCTGGCTCTTTCTCGGTTCCCACATTCGTGTAAGTATCCACTCTGGTTACTGCCAGTGCAAATTCCGGTAATTTATCTCCACAAAAGGAATAGAGAGCCTCCATCACCATTCCCGGCTTGATATTGCCGGCTGAACTGGCGTTGACTAACATCTCCAGACCGGCCGGATGGTTTTCTGCATCCCCAAGCACCTTACATTCATAAATAGCATCCCGCAAATTCAATACTTTGCTGCCATTCTTTGTCTCTTTCTCATAGGGAATGTCTTCCCTTGATAAAAAGCTCTCTAATTGACCTGCATAGTCAAATTGCGGCTCGTAACCTTCCCGGAAACGAACCTGATATCTGGCTGCCGCCACAGATGCCATGGCATTGGCAGCTCCCTCTGGAAGCCGCACCACATTAGACACACGGATTCCCGGAACATTTACCTGATTCAGCCGATCCATAATATCCTGGGAGGAGGTTATGGATTCCATCTCCACATCCAGATACTCTCCATAGCTTTCCAGTCCTACCCCCAGAGGCGCTGCAAAAGACAGAATCTGATGCGGACTATATCCACCGGAATAGGCGATATCCAGCCCTGCCCGCCGGTTCGCCTTCTGAAAATAACGCATGATGTCCAGATGACCGATAAATTTTACCACACCTGTTTTTTCAAACTTCATGCGGACTTTAATTCGCTCACTCATTCTTTGTTTCCTCTTTGTCTTTTCTGCCATACAGGGCTTTCATTGCCGCTTTCCCATCGGCAATTGCCTGGATCGCAGCTTCCGCCTCTTTCTGGAACAATGCTTCCTTTTCCAGTTCACCGGCTCTGTCCTCATAACAGATACCCACACCATATTTATTCGCACCGCATCCCTGGCACTGTCGCTTACAGTTGGGAGAAACCATGGCTTCCTTGGATTTCAGCCATTCTCTTTTCAAAAACTCTTTGTTTACTCCACAGTCCAGAAAATCCCAAGGGAAAATTTCATCCAGATCGCGTTCCCGTGTGGTATAAAAGTCCATGGAAACACCACAATCTGCAAAGCACTGCAGCCACACATCGTGTTTGTAATACTCACCCCAGGCATCATACAGACAACCTCTCTCATAAGCCAGTTTAATCACTGGAGCAATCCGCCTGTCACCTCGGGCAAATACACCCTCCATCACACTTACATCTGCCTCATGCCAGTTATATTTGATGCTTTTCTGATTGTGCTGCTGGGAAATTGCCTTTCTACAAGTATAAGCCTTTTCCAGAAACTGCTCCTTGGTACACTGGGGTGCCCACTGGAATGCAGTAAAAGGCTTCGGAATAAAAAAGGAGGTACTGGACACAATCTGCACCTTGCCGTTCACCCGTTCCTGCTTGGGAACGGTATCAAAAAAGACCATGGCAATCTTATTGGAGAGATCTGCGATCCCCTGGATATCCTCATCCGTCTCGCCGGGCAGTCCCAACATAAAATACAGCTTCACACGGGTCCAGCCTCCCTTGAAGGCCAGCTGTGCCCCGTGTAGAATCACTTCCTCTGTCAATCCCTTGTTAATCACATTCCGCATCCGCTGTGATCCGGCCTCCGGAGCAAAAGTCAGAGAACTCTTTCTAATATCCTGTACCTTTTCCATGACATCCAGAGAAAAGGCATCAATTCGCAAACTGGGAAGAGAAATATTCACATGATGTTTCTCACATTCCTCGATCAGATAGTCCACCAGTTCCGGTAATCTGGAATAATCGCTGGTACTTAAGGAGCTTAAAGTCAGTTCTTCATGTCCCGTATTATTTAATAAAGTAACCGCACGTTCTTTCAGAAACTCCAGATTTTTTTCACGTACAGGACGATACAGCTGCCCTGCCTGGCAGAACCTGCACCCACGGATACACCCTCGCTGAATCTCCAATACTGCTCGATCCTGCGTCACTTTAATATAGGGTACAATCGGTTTCTCAGGATAGACAATATTTTCATCAAAATCTTTTACAATTTCTTTATGAATCGTGGTAGGAAGTCCTTCTTCTGTAGGTAAGAAGCTGGCAATCGTTCCATCTTCCCTGTAGGCAGCCTCATAGAACTGAGGTGCATAGATTCCCGGAATTTTACCTGCTTCAATCAGAAATTCCCGCCGGGTTCGCCCGTCTTTTCGATACTGCTTATACAAATCCAATAATTCACGATATCGTGTCTCTCCTTCACCGATATAAAATAAATCAAAGAAAGGGGCGATCGGTTCCGGATTATAGGAACAGGGACCTCCGCCAAGGACAATCGGTACTCCCCAATCCCGGTCTTTTGCTTCCAACGGAATCCCGGAAAGATCCAGAATCTGTAATATGTTGGTATAACACATTTCGTATTGCAGGGTAATTCCCAGAAAATCAAACTCTTTTACCGGATCCTGGGATTCCAGTGCAAAGAGAGAGATGTGCTGTTCCCGCATAATCTTGTCCAGATCCACCCAGGGAGAATAAACCCGCTCACACCAGGTGTCCTCATAACGATTAAACATATCATATAAAATTTGTATGCCCAGATGGGACATTCCAATCTCATATACATCCGGAAAGCACATGCAAAAACGCACCGCCACGTTTTCCTTATCTTTGACAACGGCGTTCACCTCGTTGCCTATATAACGTGCCGGCTTATCAATGGTCATTAATATTTCATCACTTAAGGCTAATTTACTCATGTTCCTATTGTATTTCATTTTACGGCAAAAGACAAATCATTTTTCGTAAGCCATTCCTCCGCCAACTCTTTTATCCACACAGTCTGTTCCCGGCTTAACAGATCGATTCCATCCCCGACAACCGTATTTTCTGACTCCAGGACAAAATAAATTCCGGTACAAAGTAACAGCGTCAAAAGACATCGAAACAAAAATTTTATTCCTGCCCCGAATACATGATTCTTATCTATCTCATTTCTCGTTGTTTTCATATCAGGATAAGAATAGGTCTTTCCATATAAAATATGTTCTCTTGTCTGCAGATCTCTTATATTGGCATCCTGTTCCATGCGAATTTGTTTTAAAAGTTCCAGTTTTGTTTCTGTCAATGCCAACCCCTATCACCTCTTTTCTTTTAATTTATCATATGTTTTTTATTTCTCCTCTAGGACAAATTTTAACAAATCCTCCTTGTAACAGAAAAAAGGAAGCAAATTGCTTTGCTTCCTTCTATCACTCTTTTATTCTCTCAGGCCTTCTCGTAAAAGAAAGAACTTCTACGGTAAAATCCTATATCCTTAGGATTGATAATCTGCTCTGTACTACCGATGAAAAGTATTCCCTTTTCTTTTAATGACTGTTGAAATTTACGGAAGATCTCATCTTTCGCATCCTCTGTAAAATAAATTAATACATTACGGCATACAATCAGATTACAATCTGTAGGGTAAGCATCTTTCAACAGATTATGCTGTTTAAATTCAACCCTTGATTTAATTTCCTCGGATATCTGATAAGAAGGACCCACCTGAGTAAAAAACTTCTTTCTCAGATCCATAGGAACCGATGAAATGCTTTTCTCTCCATAAAGTCCGACTTTGGCTTTCTCTATTACCTGTTTATCAATGTCTGTTGCAAAAATTCTAATCTGATTTAATGGTAAATGTCTTGAAAAAGCCATAACCAGAGAATATGGCTCGTCCCCGGTAGAACAAGCGGCACTCCAGATTTTAAGATTCTTACCAAATCTGGAAATCAGAGTCGGAATAACCTCTTCATCCATAATCTTCCACTGATCCGGGTTACGATAAAACTCAGAAACGTTAATGGTAAGATAATTGACAAATTCGTCAAACAACGCCTTATCCGTTTTTAACACCTGAATATACTTGTCATATCCCACAATATGATGTTTCGCAATCAGTGTATCAATGCGACGTTTCATTTGTTTTTCTTTATATGCATTCAAATCGATCCTGGTCAGGTCATAGACCTCCCTTTTCAGATATTCATAATCATATGGCATACAAATACCCTCGATTCTTAAATTCTGCTTTTCCTGAAATCCTTATTCCTGTTCACTTGCAATTACAGCATCAATGTCTACAGGAACTACATCTGCATCATCAGTATTCTCTTCCTTGGGTTCAGGATCATACATTGCCTTTACGCTCAGGGAAATCTTTTTCTCTGCAGGGTTGAAATCTACAACCTTAGCGGTTACCTCATCACCAACCTTTAATACATCGGAGGGTTTCTCCACGCGCTCTTTTGCAATCTGAGAAACATGTAACAGGGCATCCACACCGGGGAACAACTCAACAAATGCACCAAAATCAGTCATTCTTGCCACTTTGCCGGTTACAACATCGCCCACTGCAATTTTAGATTCAGCCTGTTTCCAGGGATTCTCATCATCAAATTTCAGGCTTAATGCAATCTTGTTCTCGGAAATATCTTTGATCAGGACTTTCAGTTTCTGTCCAACAGTAAATACCTTCTTAGGATTCTCAATTCTGCCCCAGCTCATCTCAGAGATGTGAAGCAGACCGTCAGCGCCTCCTAAATCTACGAATGCGCCGAAATCGGTTACATTCTTAACAGTTCCTTCTACGACATCGCCGGGTTTAATGCGCTCAAACAGTTCTTTCTGTTTCTCTGCCTTCTCAGCAACGATAAGACGTTTTCTGTCTCCGATATATCTTCTTCTCTTGGGATTGTACTCGCTGATAACGAACTCGATCTCCTGTCCGGCGTATTTGCTCAGATCCTTCTCATAGGTATCGGATACAAGGCTTGCAGGAATAAAGATACGAACTTCTTCTACTACTACGCTTAAGCCGCCATCTAAAACCTGGGCAACTTTTGCTCTTAAAATTTCCTGATTGTTAAATGCTTCCTCGATACGCTTGTTGCCTCTGTCTGCGGCAAGTCTCTTGTAGGTCAGGATAACCTGTCCTTCACCGTCATTGACTTTCAGGATCTTAACTTCCATCTTGTCGCCAACTTTTGCAACGGTAGTAAGGTCTACGTTTGCTTCGTTGGTGTATTCATTTCTGGTCAGAATACCGTCTGATTTATATCCGATGTTCAGTACCATTTCTTCCGGCTTCACATCGATAACTGTACCTTCGACTACCTCTCCTGCATGTATTGTCTTAAATGATTCGTCTAACATTTGTTCAAAAGTTAATTCTGACATAATTTTGAACCTCCTCGATAATATTGTTTGGGGTAGACGCCCCGGCAGTGATTCCAAATAGTCGAACAGCCTTTTTCGGTGGCTCCAGTTTCAGATCGTCCAATGTCTGGATGAAGTAGGTCTCGGGACATTCCTCTCGACATATCTCATACAGTTTACGGGAATTGGAACTGTGCCTGCCTCCTATTACGATCATGACATCCACTTTAGCTGCTATTTCTTTCGCCTCAGTCTGCCTTTCTTCTGTTGCGTTACATATAGTGTTCACAACACTACCATTGTAACCTCTTTTCTTCACAATTTCAACTAATTCTTGAAATTTGTTGTAGTTAAATGTCGTTTGGGAAACGATACAGGTTTCTTGATTCTCCGGAAGAGATACCTCCTGTGCCTCTTCCGGATTCTCCAGAATTGTGACCGGACTTACGGACCAGCCCCGGATTCCCTCCACTTCCGGGTGCCCCGGATTGCCGATAATGACAATATGTTTCCCTGTCCGGCTCTCCTGTTCCACAATCCGATGGATTCTTTTTACAAAAGGACAAGTGGCATCCACTACTTCATGTCCGCTTGCAAGCATGCGGTCATAGATTTCCTTGGAAACGCCATGGGATCGATTGATAACGATTCCCCCGGGGAGCTGCTCCAGCTCTTCCAGCTTTTCTACCACCCGGACACCCTTGCGTTCCAAATCCGCCACCACTTCTTCATTGTGAATAATCGGGCCGTAGGTGTAGATGGGCTTTCCCTCATTGTGTTCCAGTTTTTCATAAACCATATCCACCGCACGTTTTACGCCGAAACAGAAACCGGCACTTTTTGCAAGAATCACTTCCATATTTAACCTTGTACTTTCCTTTCCTGACAAATCCGGATAATCCGTTCCACTACTTCCTCGATGGTCATTTCAGAGGAATCCACTAACACCGCATCCTCCGCCTGTTTCAAAGGTGCAATCTCCCGGTGCATATCCTGATAGTCCCTGGCGATAATATCCTTTTCAATGGTTTCCAGATCGCACAGTTCCCCTTTGGCAACGAGCTCCTCGTAGCGGCGTTTCGCACGGGTAGCACTGCTTGCCGTGAGGTAAATTTTGCAATCTGCATCTGGAAGAATCACGGTTCCAATATCTCTCCCGTCCATTACCACATCCTGGGTTCTGGCCAGATTCCGCTGTAAATCCAACATAGCGGCTCTCACCGCCGGATTCGCACTGGTGAGAGATGCCATCCGGCTGACCTCCTCCGTGCGAATCAATCCATTCACATTTTCACCGTTTAGCAGTACAACCTGCTCTCCGTTCTGGTATTCAATGGAAATCTTTGCTTTTCCGCACTCTTTACTGATATTCTCCGTTTCTTCCGGATTTATGCCCTGACGCATGAGATACAGACCCATAGCACGGTACATTGCACCGGTGTCTACATAAATGAATCCCATCTGTTTGGCAATCTGCCTGGCAATCGTACTTTTTCCTGCCCCCGCAGGTCCGTCAATCGCTAAATTATAACTCATCCTTAACCTCATTTCTGCGCACGCTTTTTGCGCATAACGAGTTTGTGTCAAGTGCGCGCAGACACAAACCTCGAGATTGAAAAATTTTATTTTTCAATCTTCTTTCCTCTTTTCCTATTCTATACTTGAGCCGGCCAGCCATCCGGTTGACCAGGCAATCTGCAGATTGAACCCTCCGGTAAGAGCATCTAAATCCAATGTCTCTCCTGCAAAATACAGCCCTGCTACTTTTTTGGACTCCATGGTAGAAGGATTAACATCCTTGGCAGACACACCACCTCTGGTGATAATTGCCTCATTATAATCCCGGATTCCTGTTACCGTCATGGGCAGTGCCTTGATTTTCTGTACAAAATTCTGGCGTTGTTCTCTGGTAATTTCATGCACCTTTTGCTCCGGGTCAATGCCGGATTGTTCAATCATCACCGGAATGAGCCGGCCGGGAAATAAATCCGACAGGGCGTTTTTAAAGCTTTTGTTTTTATTTTCGTCAAAGTCCCGCAACAGACGTTTATCCAACTGTTCCATGGAAAGAGCAGGCTTCAGGTCTATACTCAGGGTACATTCGCCGCCTTTATAAAAACTGCTGGCAGATAAAATCAAGGGACCACTGACCCCGAAATGAGTAAACAGCATCTCACCAAAGCCATCATACAATTTCTTTTTCCCGTTGGAAAGAGTCACCTGGACATTTTTCAATGCTAACCCCTGTAGTTGTTTCACCCAGTTCTCCCGGATATTGAAAGGAACTAAGGCAGGACTGCACTCCTTGATTTTATGTCCGTGCTGTTTGGCCCAGTTCATACCGTCTCCGGTGGAGCCGGTGGTGGGATAAGAAAGTCCCCCTGTAGCAATTACCACAGCATCCGCTGTTAACTTTTTCCCGCCAGAAAGTTCCACGCCCAGAATTTTCTCCGTCTGTTTTTTCTTTTGGGAAAGTTCCGGATTTTCCTCATCGATTAAGGATTCCGTCAGCAGGGATTTCACCTCGGTGTGAAGGCAGACCTCCACCCCTGCTTTGTCCAATGCCCGTTTACAGGCTGCGATAATATCGGAGGCATGATCACTCACAGGAAAAACCCGTTCTCCCCGTTCCACTTTCAGTGGACAGCCATGATTCTCCATAAACTCCATCACCTGTCGATTGTCAAACCCATAAAAGGCACTGTATAAGAATTTCGGGTTGCTCACCACGTTATCGAAAAGGGTTTCCATATCGTCAGCGTTGGTTACATTGCACCGTCCTTTTCCTGTAATATAGATTTTTTTGCCCAGCTTTTCGTTTTTTTCCAGAAGGATTACCTGATGTCCCTTCCCGGCAGCTGCCCAGGCGGCCATCATTCCTGCTGCACCACCACCGATTATGATTACCTTACTCATGCTCTTTATCTCTCTTTAAAGGATTGTTAAACATCGGTTCCTCATCAATAAAGTTAATCTCATCATTAAGATAAACCTGATAATTGTTCCAGGCATCCTCCAGAAGCTGCAAACTTTCCTTGGCTCGGTCCGGGCTTTTCATACAAAGTGCAACCACCAGTGCATTGATCACACTTAGAGGAGCCACCAGGGAATCCACAATGGAAACCATATCGCTGCGGGCACAAAGGTTACAGGAGGAATAAAGGTTCATGGGAGAATGCACACTGTCCGTGATGGTGATTACTTTAGCATTCCTGTCATTGGCAAACTCCATCGCCTTTAAGGTACGCATGGAATACCTGGGAAAGCTGATCCCGATAATTGCATCTTTCTCTCCAATCCGAATCATTTGTTCAAAAATTTCCGTCACACTGGTGGTTTTGATCAGCTTTACATTTCCACGAATCATATTCAGATAAAATTGCAGGAAATCCGCCAGCGGTTCACAGGAACGTAACCCGATGATATAAATATTTTCAGCTTCAAGGATCGTATCAACCGCTGTCTCAAAAGCTGCCGGATCCAGGTTGGAAATGGTATCCTGTATTTTCTCCATATCCGCATTCATTACAGAAGTTAAAATTTCCGACTGGGTACTGCCACCGTATTTGACTCCCATTTTCTGAACGGAATTGATTTTGTCCTTCACCCACTCTTCCAGAGCCTTTTGCAATTCCGGGTAGCCATCATAGCCAATGCTGGCGGCAAAACGTACCACAGTGGATTCACTGATTCCCAGAGTCTGACCCATTTTGGCTGCAGTCATAAAGACCGCCTGATCATAATGCTCCTCAATGTATGCTGCAATCACCCGCTGACTTTTGCTCATACGTGGATAATGTTCGTTGATTCTGCTGATAATATCGTAATTTTTCTCCATATATTATACCCATCCCTCTACTTATTAAGAAAAGAACGATAGGAATCCTCCAATAAACCAATGGTCTCTGCGGCACTTAAATCATAATCGCCGGTTATCGTCATGCAGGCCGCACCATGAATAAAAATCCACATTTTCATAAAAAGCTGGTCGGCATCCTTACAGCCATCCACCCGTGCTTTCTGAATTTCCCACATCACATTGCCCTTATTGCCGTTTAGAATTTCGTAAAAGCCTTTTCCCTGACTCAAGACACCCCTGTCCTGATTGAGAAAAAGGAGTTCAAACAGATGCTTCTCTGTGGCTGCAAACTGAATGTATGCCTGTCCAAGATTTACAAAAGGAAGTAAATTTTTCTTTGGAAAATTATCATAAAATTTTCCATACGTTTCAATGGCTTTCTCATAGACAACCTGCTTTAATTCCTCCATATTTTTATATACACGGAAAATAGGCTGTGTGGAGCAGCCCGCCTTTGCAGCCAGCTTTCGTGCCGTCAACTCTGCAAAGCCGGATTCTCTCACCAGGTCAAAAGCCGCCTGATTGATCTGTTCCAATGTGATGGATTCTTTTCTTGGCATCTTTCGTTTCTCCCTCTGCTAGTTTTTCTCTTTGTCCGGATATGCTTTGATATAGTTGAAATTATCCCCGGCGTTGTCCCGTTCCATGCGATAATCAGGGTCAAGAACTGCCTGGACAAGGTCGCTGCCCGGTGTATCAATGGGTTTCACCCGAATCTTTAATTTCCGTTCCACATCGGAGATGGTCAGGTCATCCAGAAACACTTCTTCACCGCTCCGCAGCATATTGCCGGGAATGAGCAGTGTGTCCCCCAGAGACACTCCCTCCGCCTGTTTTTCCTTTAGCTGGGCTATCAGATCCTGCCCGGTTATCAGACCGGAAACCGTAATGGTTTCCCCGAAAAAGTCATTGCGGATGGGAAACGCCTGCGCCTCCAGTCCGGGAAAAGCATCGCAAAGACGCTGCACCAGTTCCCTGATAGTGGTTCCCGTGAGCCACCCTGTGGCCAGAGTCACCTTTCTGTGAAACGTGTCACGCATTGCCTCGTAATTGGGGTTCTGTTTCACCCGTTCCAGTGCTTCATCAAACTCGTTCAATAACAGCCGCATCATTCCCACGCCGTTTTCCAGCTGGATGTATCCGTCATACCGTTCTTCCTCCGGAAAGGGCCGGCCTGCCAGATAATAAAATTCATCACTGGCATGAATAAAGTGCAGTCCAAATTTCTCATAGAAACCGGATTGATACTGTTCAATCTGGTCAATGACTTTTCCTGCTTCCTCTCCATTGAATAACTTCAGGGGATACAAGCCCTCCCGGTATTTGGTGATTCCCGCAGGAACCACGGACACACTCCGCATAAAGGGCAGATATTTGCTTAAATCCTCAATGGAACGGGTTAGTTCCGCCCCGTCATTTACCCCCTTGCACAGCACAATCTGCCCGTTCATCTCAATATGCGCCTCGTACAAATCCTGCAGAAATTTCAGTTTCTCTCCCGCAAACCGGTTATGGAGCAGTTTGCACCGCAGTTCCGGGTTGGTTGCCTGGATGGAAATGTTGATGGGCGCCAGGTGCATCTGGATTATGCGGTCCACATCTTTTTGCTGCATGTTGGTCAGAGTGATGTAATTTCCCTGCAAAAAGGAAAGACGGGAATCATCATCCTTGAAGTACAGGGTTTCCCGCATTCCCGGCGGCATCTGGTCGATAAAGCAGAAAATACATTTGTTGCTGCAGGAACGGTAATCACTCATCAAATCATTTTCAAATTCGATGCCCAGTTCCTCGTCGTAGTCCTTGTCAATTTCCAGCAGCCATTCCTCGCCGTCCGGCTTGCGAATTCCTACCTCCACATATTCGTCTTTCATGTAATACCGGTAATCGAAAACATCCTCGATTTCCTGGTCATTTATAGTCAAAAGCACATCCCCCGGCTCGATTTCCATCTCCTCTGCAATGGAAGCGGGGTATACTTTGCAAATCTTGTGTTCCAGTTTCTTTTTCATGGTTCTCCTGTATTGAACAAAGAGTCGCTTGCCAACTCTTTGCGCACGTGTTTCTGTTACAATAAATCCCCGTTGTTGTTATCCTTCAAAAAAAGAACTGCTCCAGGCAGGTAACCCGAAACAGTTTTATTTTAGCATAGCTTATGGGGAAAAACAATTAAATAATAACAGGTGTGTTGGTATTACTTATAAGGAAAATGATAAATATTTGATTTTTGTAATATTTTACGCCAATTATTCATTTTTCATCCGATTTCTGATAATTTGAAATACATCTTCGGCAACATGCAATTTTCCCTCCTGCATATCGTCAATTCCCTTATCAAGATAAGAAAATAATTTGTTCATTGCCATATCATCTTTTGCTGAATTCGTATCTTTTACTACCACTTCCATATGTGCCTCCCCTTTCCTTGTCTTCAACGATTCTATCTTTTATAAAAAATGAATTCCCTAATACAGTTTTATTATAAAGCAATATAAAGAAATTACACAAATAAATTTTTCACCACTTCTTATATGCTTGTAAGTACATAATTTTTGCAGTCATGGCACAAGAAAAGCTCCCTCACAGGAAGGAGCTTTGTCTACAGTCTGAGACCAGAGACAAAATGTGTCTGGTCTTTTGATATTTCACTCGTATACTCCGACAAATGCTATCGCAGGTGCAACTCTCGCATCTTCAATATCAATGATAAGTGTTGTCGTCTGTATGCCATCTAACGCAATGATTTTTTTATAGCCAATCGTCGTTCCTCTACAGCACTCCTGCAATTTGCCATTATTTTCACACCTTACGCAGAAAGCTTCCACTCTCTGGCTGAGAGGGATCGCTTCCTTGAGAACCAGATACGATAATGTTTTCTCTTCTTCCCAATGAATACGAATCGTAAGCCTTTGATGACCCTCCTCGTTGACAAAATAAGTAGTATAATCATCTGTACGAAATGCATCCCCGTCATGGTTGTGTGCATCCAGTGCCGGTGAAGTAGTGATTTTAGCCGTCTGCACAAGGTTATCCCGGAATGCCTTATGGATAAAATCACCCAGTTTTTTCAGATTTGCAGCATCCGTTTCATGAATCCGCCCATTTTTCATGGGGGGAATATTCAATAATAAGGTTGTATTGCCCCCTACCGATTTCAGGTAGATATCCTTCAGATTTTCAAAGGAGCGTACCTGGTGATCATCCTCTTTATGATAAAACCAGCCCGGTCGGATAGAAACGTCCGTCTCTGCAGGAAACCACGCAAGCTCCTTCTCATTCGCCAGGCGCTCGCGGCTGCCAAGATCTGTCTGGGTTTGGTCCAAGGGTCGGTTTCTAAATTCCCCATTGTCTTCCTGCTGGCTCAGCTCTGCTGTGACTGCAGGATTTGTCATATCCTTTGAAACAACACTCCACTCACTGGGCCTTACCTCACCTGCCTCATTTCCGCACCATCTGATATCCGGTCCTGAGATGGAAATCACCGCATCAGGCTGCAATTCACGCATGACCTGATAGTATCTTTGCCAGTCATATTGTTGGATTTTTCCATTTGCCCCTTCCCCACATGCTCCATCCAGCCAGATTACAAAGATATCACCATATTGCGTCAACAGCTCCCGCAGCTGATTCACATAGTAATCATCATATTCCCTGCCCTTTCCGTAGCTGCTGTTATTTCTGTCCCAGGGTGAAAGATAGATACCAAATTTCAGTCCAAATTCTCTGCACGCCTCTGCAGTTTCCCTTACAATATCTCCTTTTCCGTTCTTATAGGGAGAATTCTTAATGCTGTGCTCTGTATATTGAGACGGCCACAGGCAAAAACCGTCATGGTGCTTGCAGGTCAGAATCAACCCTTTCATTCCCCCCTCTGCCGCTGTCTTTGCCCATTGTCTTGCATCCAGCTCTTCGGGATTAAAAATATCCTCTGATTCTGTACCATCCCCCCATTCATTTCCTGTAAAAGTGTTTACGGTAAAATGAATAAAGCAGAAAAACTCCATATTTTCATAGGCCAGTTGCCTTTTTGAAGGTACAACCTGAACCAGACGTCTGTCTTCTTCCATTCCTATATAAAACATAGGTAATCTCCTTTTCTATGAATTCTATGCGCCCTGATATTATTTTCATGTATTTATTCAGAATAGTTACATTTTCATTACTATTGAAAAAGTAAATGTTTCTCCATCCAGCCGGTACTTTTCAGCCAGTTGTGGACCGCAGCTGTTAGAACCGATTCCATTTTGTGCATAATCCAGACAAACGACAGTGCTTCCACAGGGCTGCAGTTCATAGTTATGCATTTTCCCGGTCAGTTCTTCCTGCGTATACGGTGATACATTGATAGAAAACGGCTTTTCTCCTATCGCAGCAAAGGTGCGTTCTGCTCCTTCCAGCAACAGATAATCGCAGTCTGCATGACTGCCATTTTCCTGGGGACGTAGATAATCCTCATGCATCTCCCGCACTTTTCTTTTGAACACTCCGTGACTTCCTGACTGCATTTTATCAACATAGCTTTCATCCGGTCCGATTCCATAATACTCCACATTGCTGAAATCCTGATGCAGGAAAAGCCGAATCCCAAATCTAGGCAGCATAGGAAATTCCAGATCTCTCTTTGCATCCAGCCTCATCCGGATCGTCCCATCCGGGCTAATAATCCATTCTTCCCTTACATCCAGAATTCTCTGTACCGTAGGTGCAGAAATACTCGCCGTTCCGGTAATATGTATATCTCCATCTTCCATGAACCAGGAATTCTCATAAGCTCTGGCATAGCTCTGATCATAATGTGCGCGCATCCATTCCAATTTCAGTTTGCGGTCATTGTCTGTTGGTGCCCGCCAGATGTTTAGCTCCATTGGCCGATCCATGACCTCCGTTCCTTTTACGTTCAAACGTTCAAACAACCCGGTCAGCCGGTTGAATACATAGGTGAATTGCTGTCCTCCGCGGATGACAAAGAACCGATCACTCTCCTCAACGGTAAGTTCGGTGGTCTTGTCTGATTGCGACAACATCCAAGCAGCCTTCTGGTTCCTGCCATCCTCATTGCTAAGAAGAATCTCATCAAATCCCAAAACCGCATCCCTGGGCAAAAGCGGTGCAATGTTTTTCAGGTGGTAGATTACCTTCAGATAGCATCTACCCTTGTCCGGAACCAAAACCGGCAGAAGAAGCGTCTTTTCATCATCTGCAGGGATACTCTCGGTAATCTCTACCCGCCCGTCAGATTTGACCGCTCCGTCAACGCTTACCTCATAGGTCAGGTAAATATAGTCCTTCAGATCCAGATGATTCATATAATTATGAATCAGCACCTCACCTGTTTTCTGATCATATCGGAGAATCCTTGCCGGTCTGTATACGTTTTTATATTCTCTCAGACCGGTGTGGGGTGTTCTGTCCGGATATACCAATCCATCCATGCAGAAGTTCCCATCATGGATTTCTTCCCCATGATCTCCCCCATAATAATAAATCGGTTTTCCATTGTCGGCTTGTCCCTTATATATGGCATGGTCGCACCATTCCCAGACAAATCCCCCACACAGCGCATCATACTGGTAAATCAGTCTAAAATAGTCTTCCAAATCACCGGGGCCATTTCCCATCGCATGGCTGTATTCTATCAAAAGCAATGGTTTTTCCGGTTTCTTTTCCATATAGGCATGAATTTCCGGGAAAGCAGGATACATCCTGCTGAACACATCAATATTTGAATCATCGTATTCCCTGTCCGTACCGTGGTATATTGCAGCCTCGTATGTGGTCAATCGTGTCGTATCAAAGCTCTTCGTCCATCGTAGTGCCTCTTCAAAGGTGCATCCATAGGCGCATTCATTACCCATCGACCATATGACAATAGATGGACGGTTTTTATCCCGGTAAACACACAGCTTTGTCCGGTCCATGGTAGCAGGTAGGAAATCCGGATGATCCGCAATCCGCTTATTCCATTGTTCCATCACATCCTCCCACTCCTGACTGCGCAGATACTGACTCTGTGTTCCGTGACTTTCATTATCCGCCTCAGAAATTACAAAAAAACCATATTCGTCGCACAACTGATAAAAATGCGGTGCATTCGGATAGTGGCTGGTTCTCACAGCGTTAAAATTATGCTCCTTCATCAGCTTCAAATCATGCTCTGCCTGCATAAGGCTGATTGCAGACCCGGTTACAGGATCCGAATCGTGTCTGTTTACCCCTTTAAATTTCACTTTTTTGCCATTCAGACAGATGGTACTTCCATCGCATGTTATTTCCCGAATACCAAGCCGGTCTGTTACGACCTCCTGTCCGGAATCAAATACAATTTGATAAAGATAAGGTTCCTCCGGATTCCATAGCCTTGGTTCTGTCAGGGTAAATTCTGCTGTATGCGTATATTCCCCACTCAGCCTTTCCTGAAAATGACCAGCCGCTACTACCTTCCCTTCCGCATCCCAAATCTCTACGGTCACATCATTTGCGGCATTTCCGAGAAATCTTGCCCTGATCTCTACCTCTGCCGTATGTTCTAACAGCTTTGTCGTAGTGAAATAATCGTACAGCACTGCTTCCGGTCTTTTTATCAGATACACGTCCCGAAAGATTCCACTCATCCTGAATTTATCCTGATCCTCCATATAGGTTCCATCGCACCATTTTAAAACCAGAACTGCCAAAGTGTTTTTCCCCTCACGAATTGCACCCGACACATCAAATTCGCTGGTACTGTGAGACACCTGGCTATACCCTGCATAATTGCCGTTCAGCCATACAAAAAAGCAGGAATCAACACCCTCGAAGTTCAGATACACCTTTGGTGCATCTTTATCCTTTTTATATGTGAATTCATAAATGTACGCACCGCAGGGATTTTCATGGGGTACATATGGCGGATCCAGAGGAATCGGATAACGAACGTTTGTATATTGGTGTCTGTCATATCCAAAATTCTGCCAGACTCCCGGCACCGGCAGAGATTCAAACCCACCGGCATCATATCCTTCTTCATAAAACTTTTCCTGTAAATCATAAATAGTCTGATAAAACTGAAATTTCCAGTCTCCATTCAAAAACTGCAATCTATCTGATGCTTCCCTGTCATGTACAAGGCAACCCATATAGGCAGATGCCGGTACATAATAAGAACGATATGGCATCGTGTTTTCATGTAAAACATCAAGATTTTCATAATGCTTAGGTACAATCATGTAAAGCCCTCCAAATGCAGTTTGTTTTATATTTTATACTGTCATTATACGTTTTTCTTTTTCAAAGATATAAATAACATTCGACAAAACATGCACAAAATGTTATACATTTCCCGACAATCATCCTGCTATCTGATTCGATTCCACGAATGCCAAAAACACACAACTATGATTCATTTTTGACGGCAAGCCTGCGATTGTTGAGACTGGGAACATGGTTCTTTACCGTCCAAAGGAAGAACAACGTTATTACTATTACGGAAGTGATCAGACCAAAGTTTACTGGGTTCATTTAGCGAACGGATTATGAAGAAATGCTTGTAAATGTTTTTATACGACTTCTAATCAGCCTGCACTGGCTCATCCTTCAAAAGCCACGCAGGACAAATCACCTGAATATGAATGAAATGGAGCAGGCTGTACAATAAGGACAGGCGGAGTATGCATTGGTATACAGCGTTCCCTTATCAGTAAAAGGATGTTTGGTTGTTTTCCCATAATTGACCCTCTCTTCCCCCATTACATAAACAGCCACAACACGGC
>CAKRNW010000014.1 GCA_934371505.1 uncultured Lachnospiraceae bacterium | reverse complement strand
ATGGGCGCATATCCAAGTAAACCGCCAAATTCTACTGTCTCTCCCACAGTCTTTCCAATGACAGGGATCACACGCACTGCCGTTGTTTTTTGATTCACCATGCCGATTGCCATTTCATCTGCAATTATCCCGGCAATGGTGGTTTCTTTGGTATCTCCCGGAATGGCAATCATATCCAGTCCCACAGAACATACACAGGTCATAGCTTCCAGTTTCTCCAGAGAAAGGGCTCCAGCCTCCACTGCATTGATCATCCCCTGGTCTTCACTGACCGGTATAAAGGCGCCGCTAAGCCCACCTACATAGGAGGATGCCATCACACCGCCCTTTTTCACCTGGTCATTTAAAAGTGCCAGTGCTGCGGTTGTTCCTGGTGCTCCTGCATATTCCAAACCAATCTCACAGAGGATATCCGCTACAGAATCTCCAATTGCCGGCGTAGGCGCCAAAGATAAATCAATTATGCCAAAAGGTACGCCCAACCGTTTGGAAGCTTCCTTTGCCACCAACTGTCCTACACGAGTTACCTTAAATGCCGTTTTCTTAATGGTCTCACACAATACTTCAAAGCTTTCTCCCCGAACCTTTTCCAGAGCCGTCTTTACTACCCCCGGACCACTGACGCCTACGTTGATAATCTTGTCCGCCTCAGTGACACCGTGGAAAGCCCCTGCCATAAAAGGATTATCATCCGGTGCATTGCAAAATACCACCAGCTTGGCACAGCCCAGGGAATCGTTCTCCTTTGTGTACTCTGCGGTTTCCTTGATCATATGTCCCATCAGACGCACGGCATCCATATTAATTCCGGTTTTGGTAGAACCCAGATTTACAGAACTGCAGACTAATTCCGTCTCAGCCAGCGCCTGAGGAATGGATTCGATCAAAAGACGGTCTGCGTTGGTCATACCTTTGCTCACCAGTGCGGAATAACCACCGATAAAGTTTACTCCCACATCATGGGCAACCCGGTCTAACGTTCTGGCAATCTGTACAAAATCCTCACTTTTTTTACAGGCTGCTCCACCAATCAGAGCAATAGGAGTCACGGAAATTCTCTTATTTACAATAGGAATACCGAATTCTCTGGAAATCTGTTCTCCGGTCTTTACCAGATCTTTCGCAGCCTCATAAATTTTATTGTATATATTTTCACATACGGTTTCCAAGCTTGAATCAATACAATCCATCAGAGAAATACCCAGTGTGATCGTTCTCACATCCAGATTTTCCTTCTCGATCATATCATTGGTTTCTGTTACTTCCAATAAATTTATCATACATTTCCTTTCTGTTCACAGATACCTGTGAACACAGAAATTCTCAGCCCTAATTAAGATTTTGCTTTGCAAAAGGAGGGCTGCCCACGCCTGAATCATGTTCTTACGCAGCAAAACAGCAAGTGTTTTACTGCTGTATATCATTCTTAGATTCGGTGCATCATATCAAAGATTTCTTCTTTCTGGCATTTAATGATAACGCCGATCTGTTGTCCCAGTCCATCCAATTCATCACAGATCGTACCAAAATCCTTTGCTGCGTGGTTCATATCCACGATCATCATCATGTTGAAATATCCCTGTACAATTGTCTGGGAAATGTCCAGAATGTTAATCTCTGCATCTGCCAGATAAGTACAAACCCTTGCAATGATTCCTACTGTGTCCTTGCCTACAACAGTTATGATTGTTTTTTTCATTGGTTACTCTCCTCACTCGATTTTTGTAGCACTTCTATGGTATTTTAACCTTTCATGATTGCTTACGCAATATGAAAAATTTCTGACACCTCATCCCGTTTTGCAACAGCCAGGCGAAAATCCCCTGCATGATAAGGTGTATCCGCCATATTGATTTCCACCCGTACCGTTTCATAGGCCAGTTCCGGCAAATTATTTTCTTTACTTAAATGTCCCAGAAAAACGGCCTGCAGCTTATCATGTAAAATTCTCGTCAAAAGCTGCCCGGATGCCTCATTAGACAGATGCCCCCTCTCTCCTAAAATACGCTGTTTCAGATAATAGGGGTAAGGTCCCACCTGTAACATGTTAATATCATGGTTTGCCTCCATAAAAAGGGCATCCATTCCCCTCAGGGATTCCACGGTATAATCATCGTATTTCCCCAAATCCGTCACAATGGCAACCTTTTTCCGATCATGACTGATCCGGTATGCCACCGGATCCGCCGCATCATGAGAGATATGCATGGGATTGACGGTCATATCTTTCACAATTATCTTCTCATCCGCTTTCACGGGATGGAATAGAGAACTGTCCAGATTGCCAAGATTTTTCATCTGTTTGATTGCTTCCATTGTCTTAGCGGTAGCATAAACAGGTATTCCGTATTTTCGGGAAAGAACTCCCAATCCTGCAATATGATCTGCATGTTCATGGGTAATAAAAATTCCATCCAGATCCCGTGGGCTTAAATCCAGTTCCTTTAACCCGTTTTCCGTCCGTTTGCCACTGATTCCTGCATCAAACAAAAGGTGGGTGGTATCCGATCCCACATAGATGCAGTTACCACTGCTGCCACTTGCTATGCTGCATAAACGCATTACGCCATTCTCCAATATATCTCTATTTTATCTCCCTGGTGCAGTTCTTCCATGTACTGTGCATCCCTGTCATTGAGTTTGGTCACAATACCCGTCCCCTGTGGTTTTGACAGATCAAAATCAATCGCATCAAAGATATCCACAAAGACATAGGATTTCTTACCCGATAACACGGCCGGTACTCCATTTGCAAACACCGTGATTGTCTGTGTCTCCGTTTCTGACCGGACAGCTTCTTCCGGCAAAGGAACGGCTTCTTCCTCTGAGGGGGCTGTTTCCTCCGGTATGCTCTCCTTTTTCCATTCCACGGTGAAGTTTTCATATACCTGCGTCTGTCCATCTGCCAGTCTGTTATTTACATAGCATTGCGTGGATTCCTTCATGTTGAAATCCACAAATGCAGCAATCTGCTCCACCGTATAATAATTGAGAATCTCGATAACATCTCCATCCTGTATCTTGTAGTAACCGGACTGAAGAGATCCATTCACCTGCACAAATCTCGGCAGCTCCACCATGGTGCCATTGATCTTTACCCGCAGAGTTGACAGATATTCCGGCAGCTGGTCAATCTCCAGGCTTGCCGCTTCCCCTGCTGTAGACTCTCTTACCTCAATCACATCATTGGCATGAATGCCGGTGTGAATATCTGCTTCATAGCCGTTCACAAAAATCATTGCCGCTTCACCCGGTTCTCCCCGCTGGATCCTGTACTGTCCGTTTACGGTAAAATTCAGTTCTTTACCCCGTTTGGGAAACAGTCCGTCATTGGGAAATTCAGCCTGAACGGCGGCATCCACAACTGCCAGATGATTATTATCATATATCTTAATTCGTTGTTTATTAAAATGCACAAAGATAAAACTATTGCTCTGCTCATAGAAGCTCAGGCAGATGCCGATGGGGGTTACCATCAGAGAATCTTTTCTGGCATCTTCCTTCAGGAACTCAATCTGCTGCATTACTTCCTGTCCCCGTACTGCCACACGCTCCTTCTGAATGCCCAGCTGCTGTGCCAGACTCTGGGTATACCCCGCAATCACGCCACCGCCGCCTACCACAAACACCGCACTGACGGATTTATCTCCGTTGAGTTCCCGGATTTTGTCTGCCACCTCTCCTGTCATCCGGTCTACCACCGGTTTGACCAGTTCTTCCACCTGTTGTCTGGTAATCACCTGGGGCAGTCCCATTATGTCCTGATATTCCACCTGCTCCATTTCCCCGGACTGACGTTTAATGCACTCAGCTGTGTTAAAGTCTACCAGACAATTCTGGGCAATAATCTCTGTCAAGGCATCTCCGGCCACAGGAATCATTCCATAGGCAATGATACTGCCATCCCTCGTGATGGATATATCAGAGGTACCGGCTCCCACATCCACCAGGGCAATATTTAACATCCGGTACATCTCCGGAATAGCCACCTGAATTGCTGCAATGGGCTCCAGGGTCAGATTAGCTACCTCCAGTCCGGCAAACTCCACCGCCTTGTACAGTCCATCCACCACATCATCCGGTAAAAATGTGGCAATGAGGTCACATCCGATTTCCCTGGCTTTGTGTCCCTCCAGGTTTCCCATAGGATAGCCATTTAAAAAATACCGGATTACCGAATATCCCACACAATAAAATTTAATAGTTCCATCTCCGTTATCCATGGAGCTATTAAAGTCCTTATAGGCGTTCTCCACTCCCAGGGAAGTCAGCGCATAAATATCCTCCTCGCCCACTTCCTTTTCTTTCTCAAAATTCTGTTCTGCATGAACCGTCACCGTGCGAAGCACACGTCCTGCAGCTGCAATACATGCATCCTTTAAAGGCCTGCCCAATCGCTCTTCCAGCCCTTCTTTTACGGCAAGAATCGTATTGCCCACCTTACGGATATCATGAATCTGTCCATCCAGCATGGCTCTGGTCTCATGCTCCCGTATTTCCTGATCCACTACATGGAATCGTTCACCAGTCATGTAACCAACTGTTCCCACGATGCTTCTTGTTCCGATATCCAGTCCAAATACCAGACTTCCCGGGTATTTTTTTGCTTCCATTTCACACATTCCCTTTCAGTATCTCATCAATCTGACGGTAGGCATCCTGCAGCGAACCGCTGTTATCTATCACCACCTGGCAATGCCTGCGAAACTCCTCTTCTGACAACTGGCTGTCCATAATCTCCTGAATCTTTTCATCGGAGTATCCTCTCGACGCTTTCAGACGCCGGGCACGTACCTCCCTGTCCGCATAGATATACCAGAGTTCATCCATCTTATCCTCATAGCCGCATTCAATTAAAAGTGCCGCTTCGACAAAGAAAAACTCCCGTGTTCCACGTACCTTTTCCAGGTGAATCTGTTCCAGAATATAAGTCTCCACCGCCGGATGGAGCATTCCATTTACCTTTCCCAAAAGCTCCGGATCTGCAAAAATTTTCTCTGCCATGGCTTTCCGGTCAATCTGTCCATCCGGAAAAAGAATTTCTTTTCCCAGCAGAGCCACCAGTTTTTCATAGCAGGGCTGTCCCGGTTCCTTTACCAGATGTCCCACGGTGTCTGCCAGAAGGATCCGACTGTTATAATTTTTCTCAATATAGGCGAGAAGCTCCGATTTTCCGGCACCTACTCCCCCCGTAATCCCTATCGTTCTCATTTTGCATCGTACCAGTTCTTTCCTGTGTGTAGATCAATCTCTAATTTCACTGCCAGATCTGCTGCCGACTCCATAGCCGCCTGCAAAATCTGTCTCGCCTGTTCCACTTCTTCCTCCGGCACCTCCAAGAGAAGTTCATCGTGGATCTGCAAAATCAGTCTGGTTTTCAAACATGCCGCATTCAAGCCTTCATAGACCTTGATCATGGCAATCTTAATAATATCTGCAGCAGTTCCCTGAATGGGAGCGTTCATTGCCACTCTTTCGCCGAAGGATCTGGTCATAAAATTACTGGATGCCAGTTCCGGAATGGGTCTGCGACGCTTATAAAGAGTTTCCGAAAAACCTTCTTTTTTAGCAAGTTCCACGCAGGCATCCAAATAGGTTTTTACTCCGGGATAAGTTGCAAAATACTGATCTATATACTGCGCCGCTTCCTTTTTGCTGATGGAAAGATCCCGGCTTAATCCGAAGGCACTGATTCCGTATACAATTCCGAAGTTTACTGCCTTCGCGTTACGTCTCTGCAAAGGAGTTACCTCATTAAAAGGTACACCGAACACCTGGGATGCAGTAATGGCATGGATATCCTCGTGGCTCTCATAGGCCTCAATTAACTTCTGATCCTTTGACATATGGGCAAGAATCCGAAGTTCGATCTGGGAATAGTCCGCATCCATAAAGACACAGCCCTCTTTCGCCACAAAGACCTCTCGGATTTTCCTCCCCAGTTCGGTACGCATGGGAATATTCTGCAGATTTGGCTCTGTGGAGCTGATCCGCCCCGTAGCCGTGATCGTCTGGTTAAAGTTTGTATGGATCCGTTTGTCTTCTCCGACAAAATTCATCAACCCGTCCGCATAGGTACTTTTTAATTTAGTGAGACCGCGATACTCCAGGATGTCCTGTACAATGGGATAATCCTCTGCCAGCTTATCCAGAATATCTGCTGCCGTGGAATAACCGCTCTTTGTCTTCTTTGCTCCGGGCAGCTTCATCTTTTCAAACAGAATTTCCCCCAGCTGCTTGGGAGAGTGAATATTGAACTCCTCTCCTGCCTGTTTCCAGATGGTCTGCTCCAGTTCCTCAATTCTGGATACCAATGCCTGCCCATAATTTTGCAGCTGTTCGGGACATACCTCTACCCCTTCCCGCTCCATATCAAACAAAACATAGGATACTGGCATCTCCAAGGTTTCAAACAATTCCAGCATATCCTGATTTTTTAATTTTTCCTGCAACAGTACCGTGCTTTCATAAAGTGCCGCCGCATATCTGCCGTAATACTCCTGAAGATATGCCGCAGACTCTTCTTCCTGCATACATTCTGCCAGACTCTTCTTCCCATAATCCACCAGATCCGGAAGTGTTTTCCCCAGATACTCGGCGGTGATATCTTCCATGGTATAATCACTTTTCAGGGGATTGCACAGATATGCCGCGATCTGCACATCAAAGGCTTTTGCATGACTGCTGTCTCTATCCCCTAAGAAACGGTAAAGCTTCTTCGCCTCACATATGCCTAATCTGCCGGTGCGTTCCAGCTGTGACACCTTCTGTGCCAGATATTCCCATGTAAGAAATCCCTGTGCCGGGAGAAAAACAGCCTCTGTTCCTTCTCCCGCCACTGCTATTCCATAAAAGTTCCAAGTCTGGGAGGCGGCGCCGGAAGCCATCTTTTCCGCTTCCATCACCGGGACAATGGCAGCCGTTATCAATCCATTTCCCTTACTCTGCTGTAATGCAGCAAAATAAGCTTCTGTCTCATTCAGATCTTTGATCACCCGAAGGTTCCGGTCGGCTTTTTCCTCTTTGACCTGACTGTCAAAACGGGTCAGAAAATTTTTAAATCCCAGCTTTTTAAAGATCGGATAGGAATCCTCCTGGAAAAAGGAACCAACCCGGGCATTTTCAAAAGTAAATTCAAAATCCGCATCCGTCTTAATAGTGGCTAAGGTTTTGCTTAAATCTGCCAGTTCCCGATTTTCCCGTAAAGATTCCCGGATACTCTTTTTGCTGATTTCTTCCAAATGAGCATAAATGCTTTCTATGGAACCATAGGTTACCATAAGATCCTTTGCCGTCTTTTCTCCCACCTTCGGTACCCCTGGGATATTATCCGCAGTATCGCCCATCAAGGCTTTCAACTCAATAAACTGCGTAGGATTCACCTGATAAGCACCTTCTACATCTGCAGCATAATAGTCTTCTATCTGGGTACGACCGCCCTTTGTCTTGGGAATCCGGATCTTCACCCGATCCGTAGCAATCTGTAACAGATCTCTGTCTCCGGAAACCAGCGATATCTCCATACCGTCCTTCTCCGCCCTGCGGGCAAGTGTACCTAAAATATCATCTGCCTCCAATCCCGGCTGCTCCACGGTCTGAATATGCATAGCCCGAAGCACCTCTTTCATGAGAGGAACCTGCTCCCGCAGTTCCGGAGGCATCGGTTTTCTGGTTCCCTTGTAAGCTGCATACATCTCATGGCGGAAAGTAGGCTGATGCACATCAAAAGCCACCGCCAGATAATCCGGCTGTTCCTGATCCAGGATGCTGAACAAAATATTCAGGAATCCATACACAGCTCCTGTATGCGTTCCCTCCGCATTGGTCAGATCCGGGACACCGTAAAATGCCCGATTTAAAATACTATGCCCATCAATTAAAACTATTTTTTTACTCATTTATAATACCAGCCAGATCAGCAGCAGAATAACAATACACAACACAACGAAACCAATGGCAAATGCCAGAAATTCCATGTCTTTATGCCATTTAATCTTCCTCTTTGCCCGCTGTACTTTCCTTTCCATTTCCTGTTTAATATCAAAGTCATCGCCACTTTCCAGGCGCGTTAATCCCTCAGCAACCAGAATCTGTATCGTCAGTTCCTCCCGGCATTCCGGGCACTGATCAATATGCACCAGAAAGGGTTCCAGATCCCGTACTGCCATGTCTTCTTCGATAAATGCAGGAATAAATCTTGTGACCTGTTTGCAATCCATCAAATGTCCATCCTTTCACCGATTCAGTATATCATATCTGACATTCCTTTTGCAATTCAGCGAGTCGTTCCGGGTAAGGTTCTAACTTTTTTCAAAGGGATTATCATCAAGCAATGGTTATGGCGTGGATTTCCTCCTTACCCTGTTATCCAAACAGAACTTATCATAGCATATTTTTATTCTATTTTCTACATAAGGTTCCCATCTATATGCATCTGGACAGGTATGAAAAATATCACAAAACGGAGACAAATATGCCTCCGTTTTCTTTCCTTGCGCCAATGACACCGTTTTCTTCAGGATTTATTACTGTCCGTACTTCTCACTTTGAATACGAATCAGCTCACGATCTTCGAAATAATTGATCTTCATCGCACTCTTGACTTCATTTAAGGTCTGTGCTGCAACTTCTCTGGCCGCCTCACTACCCCTTTTCAGAATCTGATAAACCTCAGGAATATCCTTTTCATATTCCTTACGTCTCTGTCTGATGGGCTCTAACTCTTCCTGGACAATGTTATTCAGGAATTTTTTCACTTTCACATCTCCCAGACCGCCCCTCTGGTAATGAGCTTTCAATTCACCCAGATTTGCATACTCCGGCAGGTATCTTTCAAAATGATCCAGTCTGCAGAAAGCATCCAGGTAGGTAAATACCGTATTTCCCTCCAAATGTCCCGGATCGCTGACCTGTAAATGCTCCGGATCTGTATACATGCTCATAATCTTTTTCTTCACATCATCTGCACTATCGGCAAGATAAATGCAGTTACCAAGAGACTTGCTCATTTTGGCTTTTCCGTCTGTACCCGGCAGTCTCAGGCATGCTTTGTTGTCGGGAAGCAGTGCATCCGGCTCTACCAGCACTTCCTCATAGACAGAATTAAATTTCCGCACAATTTCACGGGTCTGCTCAATCATGGGAAGCTGGTCCTCCCCTACCGGTACTGTGGTCGCTTTAAAGGCGGTAATGTCTGCTGCCTGACTGATCGGGTAAGTAAAGAATCCGACCGGAATACTCGCCTCGAAGTTTCTCATAATAATCTCATTTTTTACAGTAGGGTTACGCTGTAATCGCGCTACGGTTACCAGATCCATATAATAAAAAGTCAGCTCCGTCAGTTCTGGAATCTGAGACTGGATAAACAAGGTGGTTTTGGTGGGGTCTAGACCTACGGACAGATAGTCCAGGGCTACCTCCAGAATATTCTGCCGCACTTTCTCCGGATTTTCAATGTTATCTGTCAGAGCCTGTGCATCTGCAATCATAATAAAAACCTTGTCATACTCACCGGAATTCTGTAATTCCACACGTCGTTTTAAAGATCCTACATAATGTCCTACATGTAATCTTCCTGTGGGACGGTCACCCGTCAAGATAATTTTGCTCATTTGAACCCTAAATCCTTTCTTCTATTTCGATTTTAATATGAAATTTCTAGATAAACAAGCTGCCAACCAAATGTACCAGCAATGCCATAATCCACGCAATCACACATTGACTGACCACAACTCCAAGAGCCCACTTTGCTCCCAGTTCCCTCTTTACAGAGGCGATTGCAGCCACGCAGGGTGTATACAGCAGACAGAATACCAGCAGTGCAAGAGCAGTCAGGGGAGTCAGTACTGTTTGAAGAGCCTGTGTACTTCCGAACAGTATCGTCAATGTGCTGACTACGCTTTCCTTTGCCATAAATCCGGTAATCAATGCGGTGGAAATCCGCCAGTCTCCAAATCCGAGAGGTTTGAAAACAGGTGCTATGAAACTGGAAATTACTGCTAAAATACTGTTTTGGGAATCCGTCACAATATTTAAATGGGAATCAAAGGTCTGTAAAAACCAGATTACAATGGTTGCCACAAAAATAATCGTAAATGCCTTTTGTAAGAAATCCTTGGCTTTCTCCCAGAGAAGCTGACCTACATTTTTGACCCCAGGGAGACGATAATTGGGCAGTTCCATAACAAAGGGTACAGCTTCTCCTTTAAACAGAGTTCCCCGCATCAGACATGCCACTAAAATACCTATCAGAATTCCGGTAAAATACAGTCCTACCATCACCAACGCCCGATGCTCCGGGAAAAACGCTGCTGTAAAAAAGGCATAGATCGGAAGTTTCGCAGAACAGCTCATATAGGGGGTCAGCATAATGGTCATCTTACGATCCCGCTCTGAGGGAAGCGTTCTGCTGGCCATAACACCCGGCACACTGCATCCAAAGCCAATCAACATGGGCACAATGCTTCGCCCTGACAAACCGATGCGACGCAGCAATTTATCCATCACAAAAGCGATACGCGCCATGTAACCACTGTCCTCCAGCAAGGACAGGAAGAAAAACAGAGTCACAATGATGGGCAGAAAGCTGAGCACACTGCCTACACCATTAAAAATACCATCGATAATCAGAGAATGCAGCACTCCATTGACATGAGCTGTCGATAACATCTGATCCACCAATCCTGTAAATGCTTCAATTCCTTTTTCCAGAAGATTGGATAAGAAGGCACCGATTACATTGAAGGTCAGGAAAAATACCAATGCCATAATCACAACAAAGGAGGGAATTGCCGTATACTTTCCCGTAAGGATCCGGTCAATTTTTTCACTGCGGATGTGTTCCTTGCTTTCCTTTGGTTTCACCACCGTCTCCCGACATACCTTTGTGATAAATTGGTATCGCATATCTGCAATGGCAGCTGCCCGATCCAGCCCTCGTTCTTTTTCCATCTGGCAGATGATATGCTCCAGGGCTTCCTTCTCATTATCGTCCAGATTCAGGCGATCCAGAATCATGGTGTCCCCCTCTGCCAGCTTTGCTGCTGCAAAACGAAGGGGAATTTCTGCCTTGTGCGCATGATCCTCAATTAAATGCATAATGCTGTGCAGACACCGGTGAACCGCTCCTCCGTGATCCTCTGCATCACAAAAATCCTGTCTTGCAGGAGGCTCCTGGTACTTCGCCACGTGAATCGCATGATCCACCAGCTCATCAATTCCTTCATTTTTTGCTGCGGAAATTGGCACTACCGGAATTCCCAGCATATTTTCCATCTCATTGATTCGAATGGAACCACCATTTCCACGTACTTCATCCATCATATTTAATGCCAGTACCATGGGAATGTCCAGTTCCATTAGCTGCATGGTCAAATAGAGATTTCTTTCAATGTTGGTGGCATCTACAATATCGATGATACCCTTGGGATGCTGATCTAACACAAACTGTCTGGTCACCACCTCTTCGCTGGAATAGGGGGACATGGAGTAAATACCAGGCAGGTCTGTCACCAATGTATTTTTGTAACCACGAATTGCTCCGTCCTTGCGATCTACCGTCACTCCCGGGAAGTTACCCACGTGCTGATTAGAACCTGTCAGCTGATTGAACAGCGTGGTCTTCCCACAGTTCTGGTTTCCTGCCAGGGCAAAGGTAAGCAGTTCACTGTCCGGCAGGGGATTTTCATGCTCTTTATCATGATAAATACCACCTTCTCCCAAGCCCAGATGTTCCGTCTGTTTTGCACTTTTCCTGGGTACTGTCTCCTCCTTTTCAGGGTCCCGGATATTCTGAATTTCAATTTTTTCCGCATCCGCCAGACGAAGAGTCAACTCATAGCTATGTACCCGCACTTCCACCGGGTCACCCATGGGTGCATATTTCACCATGGTCACCGTTCCCCATGGGATAATGCCCATATCCAGAAAGTGCTGGCGCAGTTCTCCTTCGCCTCCCACTACGGTTACTGTTGCTGTTTTTCCAATCGGTAAGTCTTTTAAAGTCATCGTTTTTCTCTTCTTATGATTGATTTGAATATTGAATAAATTCCTTTAATTTCGCATATGCCCTGCCACTGTCAATAAGTGCCTCTGCCCTGCGGACACCTTCCTCCAGAGAAGAGGCTTTCTCTGCTACATACAGACCAGCTCCTGCATTCATTACCACTGCCTGTCGTTTCGGACCACGATCTTCACCTTTTAAGATTGCTAAGGTGATCGCTGCATTTTCTGCCGGAGTTCCTCCTACCAGTTCCTCTTTCGTACATCTGGTAAATCCGAAATCTTCCGGTCTGATCACGTAGTTCGTGTAAGTCCCATTGCACACTTCACATACTTTCGTATCTGCGCTCATGGAAATCTCATCCAGTTTGTCCATGCCATATACCACCATGGCGCTCTTAACTCCCAGGTTTGCCAGGACTCTTGCCAACGGTTCTACCAGTTCCGCCTCATAAACTCCCATGACCTGCATGGTTGCTCCTGCCGGATTTGCCAAGGGCCCCAGAATATTAAAAATTGTACGGATACCAAGTTCTTTCCGGACCGGTCCCACAAAACGCATTGCTGTATGATACTTCTGGGCAAACAGGAAACAGATTCCGATTTTGTATAAAAGCTCTGTGCTCTGTGCCGGTGCCAGGTCTATGTTCACTCCTAATGCTTCCAGGCAATCAGCTGCTCCTGATTTAGAACTTGCGGCACGGTTTCCGTGTTTCGCTACCGGTACTCCGTCTGCAGCAATCACAATAGAAGCTGTGGTGGAAATATTAAAGGAATTTGCTCCGTCTCCACCGGTTCCCACGATTTCCAGTACATCCATTTCATGTAACAGCCGTGTACAGTGATTACGCATTTCTTCTGCTGATCCCGTGATTTCCTCAATGGTCTCGCCCTTCATGGCAAGTGCAGTCAGATAGGCGCTTTTCTGTACATCGCTCGCTTCACCGCTCATGATTTCGTCCATAACCGCCTTTGCCATCTCGTAACCGATGTCCTGCTTCTGGCTGAGTTTCATAATAGCTTCTTTGATCATAGCAATCCTCCTTGTTTTTCGACTCAGGGGCTACTATTCTCTATATGAAAAAACGCCCCTGACAAAATAAAGTTTTGTCAAGGACGAGTGAAATCTATTACCCGCGGTGCCACCTTGCTTCACGACCTAATCGTGCTCTTTTAAGATACGAACATATCCCGGACAACTAACGTGTGCCTGACGTCGCAGCATACTGGAGCATTACCCCTTTCCTCTGCGCCCTCCGTGGTCCATTTAGTAAACTGCGTTCCACCCGGCTCTCACCTGCCCGGATTCTCTGTGCGTGCACATTAACTGTTATCTCCACATCATTGGTTTTGGCTCAATATTCAGTTACTATGTATTGTAATCCCCCCATATAAAAATTTCAAGTAGAAATTTTATACACAAATCACCAAAAATTTTGCTGGACAGAACCTAAAAGTTATTATATACTAGGTTCTGTTAGCAAGCTATACGCCGGCGTGTCGGAATGGCAGACGAGGCAGACTCAAAATCTGTTGATGGCAACATCGTGTGGGTTCAAGTCCCACCACCGGCATTAAAAAAACAGGTAAACAAATTGTTTACCTGTTTTTTTACTTTTGCTCCAGTTTTCGATACTGCCTGTAGAATAAGGTTGCCGTTGTGCTGACTGCAATCAAATCTGCCACTGGCTCCGCCAGGAAAACTGCCATTACTTTGTCAGCGAATATACACGGTAAAATGTAAATCAGCGGAATCAACAGAATTACCTTTCGCAGCATAGCAAGAAAGGCAGATGTCTTGGCATTGCCCAAAGCAATAAAAGTCTGCTGACAGGCAATCTGAATACCAAAGATCAGACTCATGGCCATATAAATCCGCATGGCCCATTTACTGAAATCCATTAGCTGGGCATCTGCGGTAAAAATTCCTATAAATAACTGTGGTGCGAACATACTGATAGACCAAATGATCGTAGTAAACAAAACACAGCTGACCAGTGTCAGTTTAAAACAGTCCTTCACACGCTTCATTTTTCCGGCTCCATAGTTAAAACCGATAATCGGTTGTGCCCCCTGTGTCAGTCCTTGAATCGGCAGCATAGAAAACTGCATCACGCTTCCCAGAATCGTCATGGCTCCCACCGCAATATCACCACCATATTTTAACAGACTGGTGTTAAAACAAATATTTAAGATGCTCTCCGTAAACTGCATCACAAAGGGAGCAAATCCCAGTCCAATACAAGGCAGGATTGTGGCCGCTTTTAATTTCATATATCTGGTCTGCAGCTGCAAAGATGGTTTTCTTCCGGTAAGGAAATGCAAAATCCAGATGCAGGATATCGCCTGGGATAAAATGGTTGCCAATGCAGCTCCCTGTACTCCCATATGGAATCCAAAGATAAATACAGGATCTAGGATGATGTTGCACACAGCTCCGATTGCAACAGTCGCCATACCGATTTGGGCATATCCCTGGGCATTGATAAAGGCATTAAGCCCCAGTGCCAGCTGAACAAAGATTGTTCCCAACGAGTAAATCTGCACATAAGCCCAGGCATAAGTGATCGTATTGTCACTTGCCCCAAACAGTAACAGAATTTCCCGTCCAAACAGCTGCACAGCCAGTGTCAGCACAATGGCTGTAATGATCAACGTAGAGGCACAGTTTCCAAGAATCCGCTGTGCTTCCTCTCTGTCACCTTTTCCCATCATAATGGAAGCACGGGGTGCACCTCCCATGCTTACCAGTGCTGCAAAAGCAGAAATTGCCATGATCACCGGCATGGTCACCCCAACGCCGGTGAGGGCTGCCGGACCCACCTCATTGATATGTCCGATGTACATGCGATCCACCAGATTGTACAACAGATTGATCACCTGTGCCATAATCGCCGGCAATGCCAGTTTAAACAGCAGTCCTCCAATTTTATCATTTCCTAAATCCGTTTCCCTTGTCTGCTGTCTGCTCATTTCTTACTTAAAATCCCATCTTTTTATAAATTTCAAATCCATCCAAAGTTGCAAAATAATCCTTCGGTGTTTCAGCGCGACGAATCAGCTTCACCTCTCCGTTTTCCTGTAACAAAAGCTCTGCACACTTTAATTTGCCGTTATAATTATATCCCATGGAATATCCATGAGCACCTGCATCGTGAATAAACAAATAGTCGCCCATATCAATCTTGGGCAGCATTCTGTCCACTGCAAATTTGTCGCAGTTCTCACAGAGAGAACCGGTCACATCATACATGTGGTCACAAGGCTCGTTTTCTTTTCCAAGAACCGTAATATGATGATAAGCACCATAAATCGCAGGCCGCATCAGGTTTACTGCACAGGCATCCACACCGATGTACTCCTTGTAAGTATGTTTCTCATGGATAGCCTTCGTGACAACCGCCCCGTAAGGAGCCATCATGAAACGACCCATCTCTGTATAAATTGCCACATCTCCCATTCCTGCAGGCTTTAAAATTTCATCATAAACCTTGTGTACCTCCGCACCGATCACACGGATATCGTTGGGTGTCTGATCCGGTTTGTAAGCCACACCAACACCGCCGGACAGATTGATAAAACAGATATCCACATCCAGAGTCTCTTTTAATTCCACTGCCAGTTTAAACAGATCGCCAGCCAGCATAGGGTAGTATTCATTGGTAACGGTATTGCTTGCCAGAAAGGCATGGATGCCGAAATGTTTTACACCTTTCTGCTTCAGAATGCGGAATCCCTCAAATAACTGATCCCTGGTAAAACCATACTTTGCATCGCCGGGGTTGTCCATAATTCCATTGCACACCTCGTACACGCCGCCGGGATTGTAGCGGCAGCTCATGGTTTCCGGAAAATCTCCGTTCCAGATCTGATCTACGAAATCAATATGGGTAAAATCATCCAGATTGACAATGGCTCCGATTTCTTTTGCATAAGCATATTCCTCTGCCGGAGTATCATTGGAGGAAAACATAATGTCACTGCCTGCACATCCCATGGCTCTGCTCAGCATTAACTCTGTCATGGAAGAACAGTCACATCCGCTTCCATATTCTCTTAAGATGTCTATCAGGAAAGGATTGGGTGTCGCTTTCACCGCAAAATATTCTTTAAATCCGGGATTCCATGCAAAGGCTTCTTTTACTGCCTGGGCATTTTCCCGAATTCCTTTTTCGTCATAAAGATAAAAGGGTGTGGGGTACTTCGCCGCAATTTTTTCTACCTGTTCTTTGGTTACGAATGGCTGTTTCTTCATAAAGCTCCTCTTTTCTTTGTCCATTGGTTCAATATTCAAATAAAAATATACACAAGCATAGTTTTTCTGTCAATATTTGAAAACCCTGAACTTTTGTGCTATACTCATTCATAACTGAATCACTTTCTTACGCAGCAAAACAGCATGTGCTTTACTGCTGGGTGAACAATAACTATCGTATTGGAGGGCTCTTACATGGCTGTCAATGAATCTGCCGAAAATTATTTGGAAACTATTTTAATACTGAGCAAAAAACTTCCCGTTGTACGTTCGGTAGATATTGCAACAGAACTTGGATTTAAAAAATCCAGTGTCAGCATTGCCATGAAGAACCTGCGTGAAAAAAATCATATCACCGTGACAGATGCCGGCTTTATCTATCTCACTGAGACAGGCCGGGAAATTGCTGAAATGATTTACGAGCGTCACGAGTTTATCTCCTCCTGTCTGGAGAAATTAGGTGTTCCTGCTGACATTGCTGTGGAGGATGCCTGCAAAATCGAGCATGTCATCAGTAAGGAGAGTTTTGAGGCAATCAAAAAATATGTCTCTGCTCATGCCTTTCAGGAAATTTAAATCTGTGTCATTCCTCCGATGAGAATCTGCATATTATCCTGATATATTGGCGGGAACTGGTTAAGGGGCAAAGGGCTCACACCAGTTCCCGTTTCTATTGTATATCCCGGTCTGTCATAATTTTGAATAAACCAGTCCTTATATCCGGCATAGCCCGATTGCGATGGAGTCTCCTCCACTGCATAACCGCTCACCTCTCCGAAATATCGGGCAATTTCCCTGGAACGGTAGGGTTCATAATCCAGATATTTCCAATAGATCACTTCCCCCTGGGTATGATAAGCCAGAATCAGGCGAAAATTATGTTCCCTGGTATAGTCATAGACAGCCCTGCTTTCTGGCGCCTCAAGCGGAACGGCTCCCACATAATCCCTGGGAGCAGGCGTTGTAAATCCTGCAGCAAATTTAATTTCTTTTGCATTCTCCCATCCTGCAGGGAACTGTAAATTCAAATCGATTCCTTCTATATTCGCCTTCCATCCATTGGGAAATGGAATCTCCGGATAGTCTGCTGCAATTTCCTCTGCTGCCTGAAAAGCTTCCCCGCTGTCCAAAGTTCCATTCACCAGATCCACTCCATCCGGATTAACTAAAGGCATACAAAATAATTCATACTCTGCAAAGAGAAGCCGGGCACTATGTCCGTACAGACTTTTCCCACTGACCAGACTTTCTCCGTATTCTTCCAGGAAACGAAACAGCAGCGGAGTATTGATCCATTCATTGGCATGAAAACTGGCATTATAAAAGACCTGCTTTCGCCCCTGTCCCATCCGGAGCACCCACAGAGGCCTTCCCAATACACTCTGCCCCGCCTGTTCATAGCGGATAAAAGGATATCTCGCATGAAGTCCCTCCACAAGCCACTCTGCCAGTTGAGAAGAATAGGGAACCTGGGTGGGAACCAGTGGAAAGTCATAAGGCACCTTTACCACTTCCCCCACAGGAAGAAACCGCCCCCGAAGATTGGGATTTGCAATCTGCAGACTCACTGCTGAGGTTCCAAACCGATCTCCGATTCTCCAGAAGGTATCTCCCGGTTTCACTGTGTATTCTGTATAGCCTTTTAAATAAGGAATCAATTTTTCCCAAACAGAAATGTCTACCCTGCATTCCCCCTGGGATTGCTCCAAAAAACTCCTCAATGCCAGACAGGTCTCCTCCCCGAATTTTCCATCCAGAGACACCTCCTGTCCCGCACGTCTCAACGCCAGCTGCAAATAAAACACCCAGGTTCCTCTATCTCCTAAAGACAATGTTTTCATTTTTGCGTACTCCGTGTGCTCATGAATCCGTACTTACTATATGATACGCAAAAAACGACTTTCGGTTCAGAACCCCTGTTCTTTTAACCCGGCCACCAGCTGTACATAAAATTCCCGCACATCAAAGCCCCGGAAATTTTCTCTGTTTAAATCAATCATATCTCCATGGGAAATTCCCCGTTTTCCCTTTGCTGTCAAAAATTCATAGTGGCTTCCCCAAGCAAAGGACTTCTCACCCACCAGACCGTCATTATCTCCATCAAACAATTTCACAAACCGGCTGGTAAGGTTTAATGGAAATCTGCCTCCCGTGGGTTTCTTCAGTTTAGAGCCGGTACTTTGATAAAAGACTCCCGGCTGATCCGGTGCCTTTTCATTTAATGCCCTGCAGTTTTCTGCCGTCAGATCCTCCACTGCTTTCATGAAATCCGGGTTTTCATCTCCTATTTTTTTCATGGTGGCATTGTAGGTACAGCTCACCGTATCTTTCAGTTTCTGCGGTGCTTTCTCTAACAGATACTGGGCAAATTCACAACCGCGATGAGGCGTATTGATGGTAGTCAGACTGGCAACGTAATCCCCTGCCCCCAGGCAGGAAATCGCATAACGGCAGTCCAGACCACCTTTGGAATGGGCGATAATATTTAACTTCTCCGCTCCTGTCTCCTTTCGGATTTCCTCCATCCGCCGCTTCAGTTCTGCTGCAGAATCCACCACAGATGATGCGGATTGATGATTTCCGTAATAAATCTTTGCTCCGTTTTTCTCCAGTGCCTGAGGAATTCTCCCCCAGTAATTCAAATATCGTGAATCCCGGAAAAATACTCCATGTACCAGTAAAATGGGATATTTCGTGGCACAGATTTGTTCCTCTGCCCTGCTTTCATCCAATAGCAGCCGGTCATTTTCAAAGGAAGCTTCTCTTGCCGTTATCAGAATCATCCTGCCCAGAACATATAAATGCACCAGGGGAATCATCCCACAGGCAATGCCGATTCCTCTCCATTTCATTCCCAACTGACTGGAATAAAGAAAAATCCGGATCATACCATTCCAGAAACAGACTGCCTCCACCAAAACCACGATACAGGTGTTGATAACCCAGAATTTCCATTCACTGGTCACACCTTCCAGGTGCCCGGTAAAGCCCAGGATCGCCAGTATTCCGGAAAGTACACAGGAACCAAGAAATGCAATGAGAAGTTCCGCTCCCGTTCCCGTCTGCCGCAGTTTTGTCGTCTGATACCGATTACACACCGTGGAAGGGATAACCTGCACTACAATCACTCCCACAATAAAGGATAGTATCAACGTAAACCAGTGATAATTCATTGCCCGCAGTGCATAGACATTCGCCCCCAGAAACACAAACAGGCTGTTAAAAATCCGCTCCGGCCACTTTGCTAACTTTCGTCCTTTTTCTTTCATTGCTTTTTACGCCATTCCTTCCTCCACACGCACACGATATTCTGTCAGTTCATCTCCCAGACTGCCCTTGCTTTCCTCTGAGGAAAAAAGATTGCATACATGCAGGGCGCGGGTAATATTGATATAAAGTGCCTGTCTGTGAAACGCGGTCCGATATTTTTCCAGAAAGGGAATCATCACCGCATCAAATTCCAGTCCCTTTGCCAGATAAAAGGTAGTTACACACAGTCCTGGTCTAAAGGTTTTGGTATCCTTGGTAAGCAGAGAAATCTCCATCCGGGGCATCCGCTCCTTCAATTCTTCACTCACATTCTCTGCCATTTCCTGATCCAGACATAAAACTGCTGCTGTTTCCACATCCTCCATGGTATTCAGTGCCTGAACAAGATGTGTATACATCTGTTCTTTATCATAAGAAGCATACCACACCGGCATTTTTCCCTTGCGGGAAATACAGTTTATCGTCTTTTCCCCGGATACTGCTGCTGCCAGTTCCAGAATCTCCACAGTGGAACGATAGCTTTTCGTCAATTCCATCCGATACAGGTCTTTGCCGAAAATTCCCGGAAGGAAGGAAAGCACATCCACTTGTTTCTCCCCCATGGTCTGCATCTTATCCCCAAGAATCGTCATCGGACAGGAAAACATCTTCGCCAGAATCCGGTACTGCAGGTAAGAATAGTCCTGCATCTCGTCAATAATTAAATGTTTGACAGGAATCTTCTTCTCCTGTTTCCAGAGACAGGTTTTTAAATAAAGTAAAGGATATACATCCTCATACCGTATCATGTCGTCCCGCAATTCCACCGGCTCCCGCCCCGTGGAGGTGAGAAAACGATTGTACAGCGTCAGCAGATCCATGGTTTCGTACATGCCATTCATCCGCTGGGTAAGCTGCTCTTTTTCCTCTTCCTCCATGTCTGCGTCCCGCAGTGTCTCCTCTTCGTCGATTAAAAATCCGGCAATCAGCTCCATGCGGTTAAACAGCGGCGTTTCCCATAATTTATCATAAAAATACCGGGACAGCTTTTCCTCGCTGGTGGTTCTTCCCTTCCAGGTAAAGTCCTGTAAATTCACAATGTCGCTTTCCAGTTCAAACACAAAGCCATCCAGCTCTGCCACATATTCTCTGGTCTGTTTATAATCTGCCTCTGCCGTCCGTGGTAAAAGACTGATTCCTCCTGATAAAATTTTCTCAATCTCATCGTAGCGATCCTCAGCCTCACCAATGTCCCGCAGTTTTCGGTAGGCATACACATCCAAAGACAGCTCTCTGATATTTTCCTCTCCTAATTCCGGCAGAATTCTGGAAATATAATCCTCAAAAATACCGTTGGGTGACAAAATCAGAATCTGGGATGCCTGTAAATTTTTCCGGTTATGATACAGAAGATAGGCAATGCGGTGCAGTGCCACAGAAGTTTTGCCGCTGCCGGCACATCCCTGCACTGCCAGAATCCGGTGGGAAGCATCTCTGATAATGGTGTTCTGCTCCTTCTGGATGGTGTTGACGATACTTTTTAACCTGGCATCCGCATGGGTGGAAAGCTCCTGCTTCAAAATATCATCATCAATATTCAAATCGCTTTCCAGACAGTAGATTAATTGTCCATGGCGGATCTTGTATTGTTTCTTACCGGTGATTTCTCCTGTGACTGCTCCCACTGGTGCTTCATATTGTGCCCGGCCTTTTTCATAATCATAAAAAAGACTGGATACCGGTGCCCTCCAGTCATAGACCATGGGAATATCTGCTGCGGAATCTGCCAGATTGGCAATTCCGATATAGCATTTCTCCGGCTCAGCTTCTCCATCGTACAAAAAGTCGACTCTTCCAAAATAAGGAGAATCCTGCATTTTTTGATAACGAAATAATTCCCTGACATGACCGGCACGTTCTTTTACCTTACTTTCCAATGCCTGGTTATTGTCATAGCGTTCATAGCCGTACTCATCAAATTCCGTGTAATTATCCCAGTAGTAATCATGCAGTTGTTTCAGGTCTTTTTCCCCTTCCTGCATCTTTTTCTGTAATTCTGTGATTTTTCCGGAAAGCTTCTTCTCAACAGCTTCCAGATATTGCTGTTCCTCGTTCAAATTGTCCTCTCCTTACCGTTCCACGTTCTCAATCTGCCAGTCGATAGGACTGATACCATGCTCTTTCAAGAAAGCATTTGCCTGACTAAAATGTTTACATCCAAAAAATCCCCGGTATGCTGACAAAGGGCTGGGATGGGGTGCCTTTAAAATCAAATGATTTGGATTCGTCAACATTGGAATCTTACTCTGGGCAGGTCTTCCCCACAGCATGTATACAATAGGTCTGTCCTGAGCATTTACTGCCTGAATCACTGCATCGGTAAACTGCTCCCAGCCTTTTCCCTGATGGGAATTTGCCTGATGTGCCCGCACCGTAAGAACCGTGTTTAACATCAGGACTCCCTGTCTGGCCCACTTCTCCAGATATCCGTTGTTAGGGATATAGCACCCTAAATCATCGTGAAGTTCCTGATAAATATTCTGCAAAGAAGGTGGGATTTCCGTCTGTTCCGGTAAGACCGAAAAACTCAGACCATGTGCCTGATGTTCATTGTGGTAAGGGTCCTGACCTAATATCAGAACTTTCACCTCCCTTAAAGGCGTAAAGTGAAAGGCATTAAAAATATCATCTGCAGGAGGATAGATCACTCTGGTATCATATTCCTGCTTCACAAAAGTAAAAAGCTGTTTATAATAAGGTTTCCGAAACTCCTCCTGAAGTGCCGGAAGCCAGTCATTTGAAATCATTGTCATAATTAAAATCTCTCCTATTAAATAAGACGCAAGCACCGCCTGCGCCTCTTTGTATTTGTATAGGAAATTCTTCCTGTGCAAAAAATGCCCCGCTAGAATGTGCAGCTCGCGGAGAAGAAGTTTATGCTACGCATACCGCTCGTGCGCCCAAAGAGGCGACAAGCGACGCTTTTTTCCATAAATCAAAGTCTGACAGAAACTCCGCGGTCTCGTAAATACTCTTTGACCTCTTTGATCTCCAGTTCCTTGTAATGGAACAGAGATGCCGCCAGTGCTGCTTCTGCACCGCCCTCTGTCAAAGCTTCATAAAAGTGTTCCAGCGTTCCGGCTCCACCGGAAGCAATGACAGGAATCTTCACCGCACCAGACACCGCTTTTGTCAGAGGAATATCATATCCCTCCCTGGTGCCGTCCCCGTCCATGCTGGTAAGAAGGATTTCTCCTGCCCCCAGCTGTTCCGCTTTTGCCGCCCATTCGATGGCGTCAATGCCCATATCCACACGACCGCCATTTTTAAAAATATTCCAACCACCATCCGGGCGGCGTTTCGCATCAATGGCTACCACCACACACTGGCTGCCAAATTTATCGGCTGCATCCGCAATGAGTCTGGGATTCATAATGGCTGCGGAATTGACCTCCACTTTATCTGCACCTTCCCGCAGAATTGCCCGGAAATCCTCCACAGAGCGGACACCCCCACCTACGGTAAAAGGAATAAATACCTTCTCTGCCACCCGTCTGACCCACTCTAACTGCGTGGCACGGCTGTCTGCGGAAGCGTTTATATCCAGAAAGGTCAGTTCATCCGCCCCGGCACGGTCATAGGCTGCTGCCACCTCTGCAGGATCCCCCGCGTCTCTGGGGTTTAAAAAATTTACACACTTAACGACACGTCCATCTTTTACATCTAAGCAGGGAATAATTCTCTTGGTATACATGCTGTCCTATCCTCTCGTCACATTGATAAAATTCCGAAGTATCTGTAAGCCCACATCGGAACTTTTTTCCGGATGGAACTGGCAGGCAAATACATTGTCTTTTTCCACTGCTGCATGAATCAACGTACCGCCATATTCCGTAGTTGCAGCCACAATGTCTTCCTCTTCAGCCTTTAAGTAGTAAGAATGGACAAAATAAACATAAGAATCTTCCGGTAATCCTTTAAACAAACGGCTCTTTTTCGGAAACTTCAGGGAATTCCATCCGATATGGGGAATTTTAATTCCGGGAGCATCCGGTATCCGCTGAATGGTTCCCGGCAAAATATCCAGCCCCTTCACGCCGGAAGTCTCCTCACTGGATACAAACAAAAGTTGCAGACCCAGGCAGATTCCCAGAAAAGGGATTCCCTGTTCCACCACTTCATGAATCACTTCCTCCAGACCATAGTTTCGGATTTTCTCCATTGCATCGCCAAAGGATCCAACACCCGGAAGAATCACATGGTCTGCTGCAAGAATCGTCTGCCGGTCTCTGGTGACCACTGCCTCCGCACCGAGAAACTGTACCGCTTTCTCCACACTTTTGATATTTCCTGCATCGTAGTCAATGATTGCGATCATCGTTCTTGTGCCTTTCTGTAAAGTCTTATTCTGTCACATACTGCTCTTCGGTCAGTTCACCGACAGCATCTCCACCGTTTTCCTCTGTTATAGCGGAATTCTCCGTCTCTGCTATAGTTTCCTCCGTGGTCTGCTGCTCTAAATCCGTATCCTCTGTAAGCTGTTCCTGGAGTAACTGCTCCTCCGGCAACGTATCGCTTGTAACCTGGGAAGCAGGGTTGTCATCCGCAGGTACGTTGGAGCGGTACTTCTCCTCTTTCCCGATCTTTTCCAAATAATAATCCAGATTTTCATAAGGATTTACATAGTCATATCCACCCAGGACTGCCTCCAGATGCAATGTATAACAAAGGTCATCCTCTTCCTGAGCAATGTCTAATGCCGTCTCTTCATCAATACCGTATACATCCTGAAGCGTATTCAGGATCTCCTGGTAGCGGGTACTGATTTCATCGGCTGCTCCGTTGGTCTGCGCATAGGCATATAATTCTTCATACTGAGCCACACCCTGTATCAATGCATCCAGGGCTTCCCTCTCCATGCCAAAGGAACGATAGCTTTCATAGGCATCCAGCCGCTGCTGCATTTTCAGGATTGAATACGCCTGGTTATAAAGCACCTGATCCTTTTCCTTCAGATCATATCCGTAAAACGCCTCATAGGCTTCATTATAATCGTGATTATAAAATGCTTTACGGGCATTTCCCAATGCTTTCAGTCTTGGTACCTGACTGGTAAACAAATAGATTCCTCCGAAAATAGTCAGTGCAAGAAGTACTACCATAAAGATCAGTTTTTTAGGAAAAAGCTTGCGATTGTGGTTTTCACTCTTCCCATCCTTAGGAGGCTTTTCCTTCTTGGGTTTTTTCGGTTTTGCCGCTTTTTTCTCCTGTGCGGCTTTTTCCTTTTCCTTCTTTGCCTGTTTTTTCTGCTCCTTTTTCTCCTGTCTTGCTTTCTGCTTTGCTGCTTTCTTTTCTGCCTCTTTATCCAAACCTTGCAGAATTGCCGCATTTTCATCACTCAGGTTTTCTTCTCTGATTTTTTCTTCCGAAGGTATTTCTTCGTCCAGTGCCTCCTCTGTGAACAAATCTAATAATTTTTGGAAGAAACCTTTCTTCTTTGGTCTCTCGTCCTCTTGATTTGCTTCTCTTTCAACCACAGCTTTAGATTTCTTTTCCTTCTTGCCCTGTTTTTTCCGCTTCTTTTCAGGTTTCACCTCTTCTGCGCCTTCAGAAGTTTCCGTATCCTGTTTTGAATCAGACTCCTGCCCCTGTTCCGGCTCGGGATCACCTGCGGTCAGGCTGGTAAAAATATCGTCATCCAGATCCGGATTCTCATCCTTTTTCTCCGTTTGCTCGGGTTGCGTACTGGCCGCCTGAATAAGAGCTTCAATCTCATCCTGTGACATCTGCTTCATGTCGTCCATATCCTGCACAGTAGAGGTTTCCTTCTTCTCTGTTTCTCCCACTGAATTCCCTGCTGAAGCATTTTGTTCGTTTTTCTCCCTGACCGGAGCCTCTTCCACGGTTAGATCTTCTTCTGGAACAGGCTCATCTTCCACTGCCGGCTCCTCTGTAGATGCCACTTTTTCCACCGTAGGTACTGTTTCTTTCTCTATGACAGTTGTTTCCTCTACGGCAGGTTCCTCCACGACAGGTGTTTCTTCCACCACAGGTGCTTCTTCCGCCACAGGTGTCTCTTCCACCACAGGTGCTTCTTCCGCCACAGGTGCCTCTTCCACTACAGGTGTCTCTTCCACCACAGGAGCCTCTTCCACCACAGGTGCCTCTTCCACCACAGGTGCCTCTTCCACTACAGATGCCTCTTCCACTACAGGAGCCTCTTCCACCACAGGTGCCTCTTCCGCCACAGGTGTCTCTTCCACTACAGGTGTCTCTTCCGCCACAGGTGTCTCTTCCACTACAGGTGCCTCTTCCACCACAGGTGCCTCTTCCACCACAGGTGCCTCTTCCACTGTAGATTCCACTGTAGGCTGCAGCTCTTCCGTTGTTTTTTCCATCGGTTCTTCTACCGGGTTTTTCTCTGTGAGACTGTCCGCGTCAACTGCATCCTCATTCTCTTTCGCAAGCAAATTTTCCAACGATGTGGCAATAACATCCTCGGTTGGCATTTTTTCTATGGAATTATGATTTCCACCGTTTTCTTTCCACTCCCGTTCCTTATCCTGACTAAGCTGTGCAACAATGTCTCGATCAGGAAATCGAGATTCCAGAGACTCAGACTGTTCATCTGTCTCCTGTAAAGAATTTAGCAGATTATCCAGATATTCTTCATCATTGGCATTCACAAAAAAATCCCCACTTTCGCCATAGTAAACTAAATATGTTTTATATTATCATAGAATCCATTATCAGACAAATTTATTTGCAAAAAACTCTACCGGGTCTTCTGCCACGGCAATGCCTCGTCCCTCTACACTGTCTGGAAATTGATAAAGAGAACGATGTATGCGAAACATAGATGCTTTTCGATTATAGGCAGCTACTTTTTCAAAAGGCCATCGAATAACGGTAGGAAATTTCATTCCTGCTCCCAGTTCCAGAATACAAATCTTTTTGTTGACCGTTCCCTCCAACCATTTGGTATAAATCCCCCATTGACTCAAATATCCTTGTTCGTTGTAATGTTGTGCGTATACATTATTAAAAACAAGGGAGCTTCCACACTTTGGACATACCTGTTCTTTAGGAAGTGCTGGTATTCTTTTTGTTTCCCCTTTTTTTGAAGCTTGAAATGCCTGAACATATTCCTTTGCCCATATTCTCCATGTGTTCTGCGGTTCCTCCAAAACCTCGGTACATTCTTTGGAACATTGCAGCTTGCGATAACCTCCACATGGAGTTACAATTCGATCCTGTCGAAAAGTCTCTCCATTTTTGTCAATTGGCTGATATAAAATATCATCAGTATTTACAGAAATGCAAAAGTAATTTTTGTCATGGATTAAATCCAACAGATTTTTATATGCCTTATACCGGATAGCATTTTCCTTCTCTTCCTTTCTGCACTGACTTACCAGGTACCCTAAAGCCTGTTCTCCCAGTTTTTCATCTGCATATACTTCCGGCTGTTCATCCATAAGCTGTTTTTCAGAAACGCCAAAATCTTCCCCGATTCCAATCAACACCAGCTCCGCATCTTTCACCGCTTTTTTTATCTGTTCTACCATATTTCCCTACTTCCTAGTCTCACTTTTTTATGTGGTACCTGAAGGCTGCGCCTTGCGGTTAAAAAAATGCCATCTGGCTGCTACGTCAGATGGCATTACTATTACCTTCACTATTTGTCTAACACCAGTTCATCGATTACTTTTACAAGGTTTCCTATTTCAGGCTTAGAAAGCTGTGCATCTGCTCCAAGTGCTTCTCCCTTTTTCTTCATTTCGTCATTGACAAGGGAGGAGAAAATAATAACCGGAATGTTTTTCGTGGCTTCATCTTCTTTTACCAGTTTGGTTAATCTATGACCATCCATCTCCGGCATCTCAATATCAGTAATGATACATTTTACATGCTGATCCAATGTCCCTTCTTCCTTACATGTCTGGATGACATCATAAGCCTCTTTACCATTTGCTGTATGAATCAGATTTTCATATCCGGCTTTCTTCAGTGAATCTACAATCAACTTATTCAAAAGAACGGAATCCTCAGCAATGAGAATCGGGACATCATACCGTCCTCTTTTTCCCAGTTCGTCAATTTCTGTGGTTTTTAATCCTGTCTCCGGGTTAATTTCAGTAACAATTTTTTCAAAATCAAGAATAATAATAAGTTTATTATTGAATTTGATAATTCCTGTGGAAATGCCATCTTCCGTAGTAGAAACAGTTGCACCTGGTTTAATAATATCTTTCCAGGAAACACGATGAATTCCAACTACCGAATCAACATGAAATGCAATATCCAACTTGTTAAAATTAGTGACAATAAAAAGACCTCCCGGCTCTGATACCCCTCTCTGAAGACAATTCTTAAGATCAATCGCAGTAATCATACGGTCACGAGGCATAAAAATGCCTTCAATACTCGGGTGTGAATTCGGCACCGGAGTCACGGGCTGATATGTAATAATCTCTCTGATCTTTGCTACATTGATACCATATGAATTACCGTCCAGCATAAACTCAAGCACTTCTAATTCATTAGTCCCATTTTCCAATAAGATTTTTGTATCCATCTACTCACCTCACGCCATATTCAATGCCTTCTGCTCGGCACATTCTTCTCATTTACGGGTATTATACCATATATTTTTCCAAAAAAGTATATAAATTTACAAAGCTGTTAATTTATTTTAAACATTTCCTGTAAAGAATAAATCTTTATACCAGGTTAAGGAAGAAATATAAAGGTCCGACAGTTCATTAATACTCTGATTCATCATAATCATTTGTCTGGAAATCTCCTGCCAGTCCGCATTTTCATAACACAACATCAAGTGATAAACTGGTGCCAAATCGCCCTTCTGGTTCACCAATGCATCTATAATTTCTTTTGACACATTGACTTTCTTCAAAGCTTCTTCCATGGGCATGTTCAAAATCAAATCCAAAACAGAAAATAATCCGGTAAGGAACAACTCGGAACTTTTCTGTGCCATGCCATACATCGATGCCAACTGTTCCATGAACTTTGCACGCAGCAAAGAAATCCTGGTGATTTCACTGGGTCGATCCGCACAAAGTTCTCTCGTCACGGCTGTATTGATCCATTTCTTTAACTCCTTCTGGCCTAACATGGCTGCCGCATGACGAATGGATGTGATTTTAGAATTTACAGTCATTTTATTAACCATTTCTAACAGTGACAAGACCATGGCAGTATCTCGGCTGATCACATCCGCCGCTTTCGTAAGATCAAAGTCTGCATCATTAACCATATTAAGAAGTTCCAGATAATTTGCCTTTAAGGGAGCAACCTCCACCTCTCCTTTGGTAACAGGGACACGGTAAAAAGATCCCTCAAACAGAGCAAACTTTTCATCTGTACGCAAATCTTCAAAGGTTTCCTGATCTTCAATATTTCCGACACAGATCTGAATAGTGGGATGTAAATGTCCAAAATAAATCTTTGCTTTTTTTACATCGATCTTTTTGCAGTCCAGGAAAATATAATCCATCAAATCCAAAATATCTTTGTTTTTCTCAAACATATTCACCGGAATTTTACGGATGGCAAGTTTATAACCTGCAGCCTTTAATTCTCTCAGGCGTTTCAGATACATCTCCTCATTAGAAATTGTATTGTCAAAAAGAAAAGTCAGTCTTCCCCTCATATTGTCACACTGGGATTCAATATCTGAAAACACTGCAATATTTCCCACGGGAACAAAAACATCCGTTCCGGGTGAAAGTGTATCAATACCAATATTTTGAATAACTTCCAGTCCTTCTACATTGGCTGCGCCATCATAACATCCAACTCCAAGAAGTGCCGGCTCCAGTAAATGATTTCTCTTCTGGGTAAATAGTGAATACGCACGTACTCTCATGTCTTTATCAAAAATAGGAATTAACGTTACTAACATAGTCGCCTCTCACAATTATATTCTGACAAAATTTTGCCATTTATATAATTCTAAAACACTTTTTATATAAAGTCTACTTAAATCTTCATAGAAAAGAGAAAATTTTTCTGCAAAAAAAGGATAGACACTCATGTCTATCCTTAAACCATCATACCTTCAAAACCGAACATTGATACTCCAAAACTTTCACTCCCAAACCTGCCTGCTTGGATAAGCCCTCGAC
>CAKRNW010000013.1 GCA_934371505.1 uncultured Lachnospiraceae bacterium | reverse complement strand
ATTCCGGTATCAACTTTGATGATTTCTCCGGTGGTAAATTAGGAGATTCTACCGCAGATGGCAAACACTACGGTATTCCTTTCGATAATGGTGCATCCATTATGGCAATCCGTTCCGATATGGTAGAGAACGCTGGTCTTACCGTTGAGGATTTCAAAGACACAACCTGGTCTGAGTTCATGGATCTGGCGAAAAAGGTTGTTGATGCAAACGGCGTTCCCATGCTGACAAGCTCCGGCGGTTCTGAGATCGTTATCGAGATGTTACAGTCCGCAGGTGCATCTCCCATCGTTGATGGCCAGGTTCACATGGTTGACAATGAAGCTCTGAAAGAAGCAATCAAAGTTTACAAAGAGTTAATTGATGAGGGTATCATGGTTGACTACACCGACTGGGATCAGTACATTGCATCCATGAACAAAGGTGATGCTGCCGGTGTGATCCAGGGATGCTGGATTATGTCCTCCATCCAGGCTGCAGAAGACCAGTCCGGTAAATGGGCTATCGTAAACATGCCCGCTTTAGAGGGTATTGACGGTGCTACCAACTACGCAAACTGTGGTGGTGCAAGCTGGGCAGTATCTTCTAACTGCAAGAACACCGAGTTAGCATTCGATTTCTTAAAGACAACCTTCGGTGGCAGCGTTGAATTATACGATGATTTACTTCCCAACGCTGGTGCAATTTCCAGTTATCTGCCTGCAGCAGACTCTGATGTTTACAATCAGACCTCTGATTTCTACGGCGGACAGGCTGTATACAAAGACATCGTTGAGTTCGCAGGCAAAGTTCCCGCAATCAACTACGGTGCATACTACAATGACATTAGAAGTGCACTGACCGATGCAATCACTAACGTAGTACAGAATGGTGCTGATATTGATGAAGAGATTCAGAACGCACAGGATACTGTTGAGTTTAACATTAGTGAATAAGTAAGTAAAAAATGAGCCAGTACCGGGGATGCAGCGTATTGCGTTCCCGGTATTTTTTTCATAGAAAAACATGCCGCTGAGTGCGGCGCAGAATATTGCGAGACGATATTCTTTTTAATTTTCAGGAGAATGTATATGAAACAGAAGAAAGCAAAAATGAGTTTGGAAAAAAAGCATAACCTGACCGGATGGGCATTCTTAATTCCTGCAGCACTTCTTATCTTTATCTTTTGCTTTTATCCCATGGTGCAGGCAATCATCCTTTCCTTTTCTAAAAAAGGTGCCGGTTTTGTAGGACTGGCAAACTACCAGCGTATATTAAAAGATAAGACTTTCCAGCAGTGTCTGTTCAACACCGTATTTTACTTTATTATCCAGGTGCCGATTATGTTAATTCTGGCATTGGGTCTGGCACAGCTTTTGAACAGCCCGAAGATTAAAGGAAAGAGTATTTTCCGTACTCTCATCTTTCTTCCCTGTGCCACATCCCTGGTATCCTATTCCATGATTTTCAAATCTTTATTTGCCCAGGATGGCCTGGTAAACAACATCATCACAACCCTGGGATTTGCCAGAGTAGACTGGTTCCAGAACGCATGGGCAGCACGCTTTGTCATCATCATCGCACTGATTTGGAGATGGACAGGCTACAACATGGTTTTCTATCTGGCAGGCTTACAGAATATTGATTATTCCGTATACGAGGCAAGCTACATTGATGGAGCAACCCCCTTCCAGCAGTTCATGAAGATTACCATTCCCTTGCTGAAACCCACCATTCTGTTGACAGCTATTATGTCAACCTCTGGTACGTTACAGCTGTTTGATGAGTCTGTCAACCTGACTTCCGGCGGTCCCGGTAAGTCCACCATGACACTGGCGCATTATGTTTATAATATCTCCTTTGTGGAAACACCCAAATTTAACTACGCGGCGGCAATTTCCGTATTTATCCTTGTGAGCGTGGCAATCCTTTCCGCAATCCAGATGAAAGTAGGTGACAAACGTGACTAAAGTAAAGACAACTATCGCTTATATCATTTTAATCGTTGCCAGTTTTCTGTCAGCGTTTCCCCTGTACTATATGATTTGTGGAGCCACGAACTCCAGTATTGATATTGTCCGTGGAAAACTGTTACCTGGCACCCATCTTCTGGAAAATTACCAGAGCCTTATTTCCAATCAGAACCTGGGACGCGCCATGTTCAATTCCTTCCGCAATGCCATCGTGATTACCGTGGTTGCACTGTTAATCTGCTCCATTGCGGGATATGGCTTTGAGATTTATCACGACAAGGGCAAAGACCTTCTCATGAGCATCCTGCTCCTTGCCATGATGCTTCCCTTTGTTGCCATTATGATTCCTTTGTTTAAAATGTTTTCTTCCTGGAAACTGGTCAACACCTGGATTGCACTGGCACTGCCTTCCATTTCCACACCTTTCCTTATTATGATGTTCCGGCAGGCAGCCCGTTCCTTCCCTCACGATATCATCGAGGCGTCCCGTCTGGAAGGACTCAGCGAGATTAAAATTTTCTTTACGATGTTCCTGCCCATTATGAAGTCCACCTATGGCGCAGCCATGACCGTAACCTTTATGAATGCCTGGAACAACTACCTGTGGCCCACCATCATCCTGCAGGACAGCAACCAGATTACCATGCCCATGCTGGTAGCCAACTTAAAGAGTGGTTACAGCGTAGACTACGGTATGCTGATGCTGGGTGTATTGATTTGTACCCTTCCCACCGCAATTATCTTCCTGTGCTTACAGAAGAGCTTTGCCAACGGAATTGCAGGAGCAGTGAAATAATGAATCAGAAGTATTGTCTGGATAGAAAAGAATGGGAGGAGGCGCAGGCGGCCCTCCTTCTTGCAAAACGGTTCGGACTCATTGAAGATGCCAGCATTGAGGCGTTAGAGAAAAGACGGGCAAAGAAAAATGAGGAAAATAACCAGGCAGAAAAAGCCGGGAAGTTGTTTTATGGTCCCCGGTTTTATTCCCCGGCGATGTACCTTCAATACGAACTCACCCGCTTTAAGCTGGATTTCGTGCAGCCCTCCGGGCAGATAAAGGCGCTGGAGGTCTGCCCCGATTTTACCGAGAAGGAAAAGCGGGCATTTTATGAGAACAACCAGGATTTGTTCGGACGTTACCATGGGGACCTGTTTGATTATGAGGATGTCCGGCAGATTATTGAAAAAAGACTGAGGGAGGATGTCTATGACAAGCTCATACAGGACATATTATGTCAATCAGAAAACCGGGCGTGACACCAACGACGGGCTGACCATGGATTTCCCCTTTGCCAGCCTTTTTCCTATAAACAGACTGACCCTGCACCCAGGCGATAAGGTGCTGCTGGCCAGAGATTCTGTTTTTGCAGGGCAGTTTCTTCATATCAAAGACAGTGGAACGAAGGAACAGCCCATTGAAATCGGTTCCTATTCCCCGGAAGGAGAGGAGGGAAACCTTCCCCTGATTGCCGCCGACGGACAGGGCATCTGGTATCAGGACTATGGCACTCCTCTGGATTCCCCCACCCATGTGTACCAGGGCTATGTGTCCTCTGCCGTGCTTTTGTACGATGTGGAGCATGTGGTCATCCGCGATATCGAGATTACCAACCGGGCAGCGGAAATACTGGGGGAAAGCTACAGTGCCCCTCACAAAATGAACCGTACCGGCGTGGCTGTGGTGGCAAAGGATAAAGGGGTGCGCAGTGGCATCATCCTGCAGAACCTTTCCATCCATGATGTGAACGGTAATGTCTATGACAAACACATGAACAACGGTGGCATTTATATGACTGCTTTAAAGCCTGCCGATGAAAAAACCACCGGTGTGGCGCGCTTCAAAGATATCACCGTGGAGGGCTGCTTTGTATACAAGGTCAGCCGTTGGGGAATCGCCGTGGGTTATACCTATGCCCATGACAAATTCCAGGGGGCGGAGCTGTCCGGGGATGCTTTTTTGAAATACGGACATGAAAATATGGTCATCCGGGACAACTATGTGAAAGCCGCAGGAGGCGATGGCATCACGGCCATGTATGCCTTGCGCCCTTTGGTGGAGCACAACACCGCAGATTCCGTTGCCTGTGAAATCAACGACCGGATTTACAGCCAGCCGGAGAACTGTGCCGGAAAAGTGGCAGCGGGTATCTGGCCCTGGAAGTGCAAGGATGCCCTGTTCCGTTATAACGAAGTGGCAGACACCAGACTGAACCAGGACGGAATGGCTTACGATGCGGATTCCGGTGATGGCACCATTTACGAATACAATTACAGCAGACAAAACGAGGGCGGCTGTATTATGTTCTGCCTACAGGAGGCAGTTCACAATACCTTTCGCCATAATGTGAGCTTTGACGACCTGGGTGGCACGGTGAGTCCATCGGAAAACCCGGATGCTTTGCTTGCCCATAACACCTTTTATGTGAGGGAGGGCGTGCCCTTTGTCCGTAACAAGATGGGCGGCGGTAACTACACGGAGGAAGATAACACCATCATCCCGTTGTAAACCGCTGTCGCAATGACTTAATATTTTGCAGGAGGAAAGATAACAATGAGTTTAACAGAGGGACGGGTAACCATTCCGACTAATCTGGATGTGGTGCCCGAAACCATAGAATTGATGAAACGCTGGGGCGCGGATGCCATCCGTGACTGCGACGGCACCGAGTTCCCGGAGGAACTGGTCAGGACCGGGGCAAAAATTTATGCCACCTATTACACCACCCGGAAGGATAACGAGTGGGCAAAGGCGAATCCGGACGAAGTACAGCAGTGCTATGTGATGACTGCTTTTTATACTGCTGTGGAGTCTGAACTGGAGATTCCTCTTATGAAGGGTATTTCCAAAGAATTGATGATGGTCAACACCAGAGACGACAGAAAGCGGTGGTGGGAGGTCATTGACCGTTCCACCGGCGAGGTTGTCTCCGTTGACCACTGGGAATATGAGGAGGAAAAGGGCTGTGTGGTGATTCACGATGCCGCTCCCTTCCATGAGTATACCGTCAGCTTTCTGGCTTACATTATCTGGGATCCGGTACACATGTACAACGCGGTTACCAACGACTGGAAAAACTTCGAGCATCAGATTACCTTTGATGTGAGACAGCCCAAGACCCACAAATATTCCATGGAGCGTCTCCGCAAATACTGCGCCGAGCATCCCTATGTGAATGTGATTCGTTACACCACCTTTTTCCATCAGTTTACCCTGATGTTTGATGAGTTAAAGAGAGAGAAATATGTGGACTGGTACGGCTATTCTGCCTCCGTCAGCCCCTATATTCTGGAGCAGTTTGAAAAGGAAGTGGGTTATAAGTTCCGTCCCGAATTTATCATTGACCAGGGCTACTACAACAACCAGTACCGGGTGCCCAGCAAGGAGTTCAAGGACTTCCAGGCATTCCAGCGCAGAGAGGTTGCCAAGCTTGCCAGAGAGATGGTGGACATTACCCATGAGTGCGGCAAAGAGGCGATGATGTTTCTGGGTGACCACTGGATTGGAACCGAACCGTTTATGGAGGAGTTTGCCACTATCGGTCTGGACGCTGTGGTAGGCAGTGTAGGAAACGGAAGTACCCTTCGTCTCATTTCTGATATTGAAGGGGTGAAATACACCGAGGGCAGATTTTTACCCTATTTCTTCCCCGATACCTTCCATGAGGGCGGCGACCCGGTGAAGGAGGCAAAGGAGAACTGGATTACCGCAAGACGTGCCATCCTGAGAAAGCCCATTGACAGAATCGGCTACGGCGGTTATCTGAAACTGACTTTGGATTTCCCTGAATTTCTGGATTATGTGGAGAGCGTGTGCAACGAGTTCCGGGAGTTGTACGAAAATGCGAAGGGAACCACTCCCTACTGTGTCAAGAAAGTAGCAGTTTTAAATAGCTGGGGCAAAATCAGGAGCTGGGGATGCCACATGGTACACCATGCCCTGTACCAGAAACAGAACTACAGCTATGCGGGAATCATTGAGGCATTAAGCGGTGCGCCCTTCGATGTGCGCTTTATTTCCTTTGACGATATTCTGGCAAATCCGGAAATCCTCAAAGACCTGGATGTGATTATCAACGTGGGAGATGGGGATACCGCCCACACCGGTGGCAGCATCTGGGAGAACCCGGTGATTTCCTCCGCTATCCGTGAGTTTGTATACAATGGCGGCGGCTTTATCGGTGTCGGCGAGCCTTCCGGTCACCAGTTCCAGGGTCATTACCTCCAGCTTGCCGATATGCTGGGCGTGGAAAAAGAAACGGGATTCACTTTAAATTACGATAAATACAACTGGGAGGAGCATCCCGGTCACTTCATTCTGGAAGATACCACGAAACCTGTGGATTTCGGCGAGGGCAAAAAGAGCATCTTCGCTTACGAGGGCACGGAAATTCTGGTACAGCGGGAGAAGGAGGTGCAGATGGCAGTCCATGAATCTGGAAAGGGACGCTGTGTTTATATCAGCGGTCTGCCTTACAGCTTTGAGAACAGCCGTATCCTGTACCGCAGCATCCTGTGGTGTACCCACGGCGAGGAGGAGCTGCACCGGTGGTTCAGCACCAACTTCAATGTGGAAGTCCATGCCTATGTGAAAAACGGCAAGTTCTGCGTGGTCAATAATACTTATGAGCCCCAGAAAACCGTAGTTTTCCGTGGCGATGGCAGCAGCTTCCCTCTGGAGATGGAGGCAAACGAGATTAAATGGTATAACATTTAATATAGGAACAAAAGGAAAGGGTTAGAGTCCGTAGGTTTTCTTGCGGATTCTAACCCTTTTGTCTATTATTTTTGTATGAACCGCTCCCCTAAAAAGGCGACTTCATAAATTTCTTGGGTGTGATGCCCTTGTACTTATTAAATGTCTTTATGAAATAGCTTTCATCATTAAATCCGCAGGAAATGGAAACCTCTCTGATTGTGATATCCTTTGTGGAAAGCATCTCGCTGGCACATTCAATCCGATAATAGTTCAGATAGTCAATGGGGGTACGCCCGGTCAGACTGCGGAAATAACGACAGAAATATTTGGGATTCATGCCGGCAATGCGGGATAGGTCGTCCAGATTTATATTATTGCTGTAATTATCGGATATGAAAGTAAGCACATTTTTAACAGAGGAAATACGCTCTGCAGAAATGAGGTTCTGATGTGCCTGCTCATACAAATGCTCGTTGATAATAACTCCTAAAAGGTGATATAAATAGCCCTGTACCATAAATTCATAACCCGTCTTCTTGCTGGATAAGGCATTACAAAGATTTGGGACTATGAAAGAAACTGTTTCGGAAGTTTCTGAAAGACAGGTATTGATTGTTATTTTCTGATCAATGATATCCCGTATGATTCTGGAGCAGGCATGATTGTCCTTCAATAAAATCTTCAGGTCAAATACGATACACTCATAAATACAGTCATGGGGAGTGCCGCCGTGAAGCATACCGCTTGTAATAAATACAATATCGCCAGCCTTATAAAGCGTTGTCGTCTTTTCCAGCTTCAACAGGAACGTGCCTGAGATGATGCGAATAATTTCATATTGGGTATGCCAGTGATATTGCATGTCATAGCGCGGGCTGTGAGGTGTCTGGTGATAAAACGCAATGGGAAAATTAAAGGTACCCTGCTGCGTTCTTTCCTGATAATCAACATACTTCATGCTTCATCGCTCCCTATCACAAAAAAGTGAATATTGTACAGCTTTTTTATAGTATAACACTTTTGTTTTGCCTGTGCAAATATTATAATCTACTTGTAGCTATTCAAATCCGTGGCAGCTTGCCAGTGGAATGCTGAATAACTTCCATTATACTAAAATAATTGCCCGTGTGCAAATTATAATTAAGGAGGAATCGTTTTATGGCAGAGAGCAGATTAATCGGCGAATATCCGGTGATTGGTATCAGACCAACAATCGATGGACGCAGAGGACCCATCAAGGTCCGCCAGAGTCTTGAGGATCAGACAATGGGTATGGCTAAAGCAGCCGCTAAGTTATTTGAAGAAAACATCAGATATTCAAATGGTGAGCCTGTAAAAGTTGTCATTGCAGATACAACCATCGGTCGTGTTGCGGAAGCTGCGGCATGCGAAGAAAAGTTCAGAAGAGAAGGAGTGGCTATTACTCTTACAGTAACACCCTGCTGGTGCTACGGCTCTGAGACAATGGATATGGATCCCACCACAATCAAAGGTGTCTGGGGACTTAACGCAACAGAGAGACCAGGTGCAGTATACCTTGCAAGTGTTCTGGCAACACATGCACAGAAGGGTCTTCCTGCATTCGGTATCTACGGACATGATGTAGTGGAAGCTGACGATTCTACAATTGGAGATGACATTAAAGAAAAATTGTTAAGATTTGGACGCGCAGCAGTTGCAGCAGCAACCATGAGAGGCAAATCTTACTTACAGATCGGCTCCATCTGTATGGGTATCGGCGGATCTATCATTGATTCCGACTTTATGGAGTCTTACCTGGGAATGAGAGTAGAATCCGTAGACGAGGTAGAAATCATCCGTCGTATGACAGAAGGAATTTATGATGAAGCTGAATTCCAGAAAGCTCTTGCATGGGCAAAAGAAAAATGCAAGATGGGTTACGACAAGAACCCTGACTTCGTAAGAAAGAGCGATGAAGAAAAAGAAAAACAGTTCGAGTTTGCAGTTAAGATGGCAGTTATCATCAAAGACCTTATGAATGGTAACAAGAATCTTCCGGAAGGCTGTGAAGAAGAGGCAGTTGGACACAACGCACTTGCAGCAGGCTTCCAGGGACAGAGACAGTGGACAGACTTCTATCCCAACGGAGACTTCGCTGAGGCTGTACTAAATACATCCTTCGACTGGAACGGAGCAAGAGAGCCTTACATCCTTGCAACAGAGAACGATGTACTTAACGGATTAGGTATGTTATTCATGAAATTATTGACAAACAGAGCACAGATGTTTGCCGATGTCCGTACATACTGGAGCGGAGATGCTATCAGGAGAGTGACAGGATATGACATCGAAGGCGTGGCAAAAGAGGCTGATGGCGTGATTCACTTAATCAACTCCGGAGCGTGCTGCTTAGATGCAAATGCTGAAGCAAGAGATGCCGAAGGCAATCAGACCATGAAGCCTTGGTATGAAGTAACAAAGGAAGACCAGGATGCAATTATGGCAGCTACAACATGGTGTGCAGCTGACAACGGATACTTCCGTGGAGGCGGTTTCTCCTCCAGATTTGAGACAACAGCAACAATGCCTGCAACAATGGTTCGTCTGAACCTTGTAAAAGGATTGGGACCTGTTATGCAGATTGCAGAGGGATGGACCGTAGGCTTGCCCGCAGATGTTTCTGATACACTCTGGAAAAGAACAGACTACACATGGCCGTCCACCTGGTTTGCTCCCAGATGTGATGGAAAAGAAGGTTCTGCATTCAAGACAGCTTATGAAGTAATGAATAACTGGGGTGCAAACCATGGCGCGATTTCCTATGGACACATCGGCGCAGATTTAATTACGCTTTGCTCCATCCTGAGAATTCCGGTTGCTATGCATAACGTAGCAGACAAAGATATCTTCAGACCAAAGGCATGGGATGCGTTTGGAATGGATAAAGAAGGTGCTGATTACAGAGCATGTGAAGCATACGGTCCTATGTACAAATAAAATAGTCATTAGCTGAAATAAAATTCAGATAAAAAGTCGGGAATCTGAAACCGATTCCCGACTTTTTTATGCACCTTGCAGCACCGTGGATGCTTTTTATAAATTATTGTGGTTTCGTATCTGATACATCCGGATGGAAGAACTGGTACTGGACAGCCTCATTCACACCTGTCGACATAACACCTATGACGATATTTCCGTCTTCCAGGTACCACACATTGCCCTTGGCAGTTCCCATATCAGAATTAAAACCGCTCTCACCATATAATTGGTTAGTTTCATCACAAAGGGTTTGATAAGCATATTCCAGATCATCCTCTGACTCTGGAATGTATACCCATGCCATGCTCATTAGTTTGTCATTGTCATCGAACATATACTTAATGGTTCCCGACATGTCATGAAAATCTTTGTTAAAAGTATAAGTAGTTCCGGAATAAGTGGAAGGATAAGAATCCAGGGGTTCACCCTCCAGGGCTAATACCTCATCCAGAGTGTTTTCCCATGTGATTTCTGTAAAGGGACATTCCGGTTTTTGAGTTTGCCCACAACTACAAACGACAAGACTGATTGTAATGATGAAAAGCAGTGTGAAAGATTTTTGTAACCGTTTCATAAATAACCTCCGTAGTAATTTTATGGATGATTTCATACTCGGTTATTGTACAATATGCATGACATGAAAACAAGAATATTGAAAAAAATAAAGTATAACGTATTGTGCAAAAAAATGGAAAGATATTCATTACTTGATCTGTATTTGTGAATAATGTCGGTAATTCCTTGACTGAAAAATGAATTGATTATATACTATCAACAATACGAGAGAGTTGAGGCACGAGAATTTTGTTATGCAATCAACTATGGAGGTAAAAGCAAGTGGAAAAAATTAAACAAAACGCATTTGTAAAAAAAGTAGGCTTTAACAGAATTATCCTGATTCTTGTAATGCTGGTAATGTACCTGGCATTTGGTTTACTGACCGGGGGTAAGTTCTTTGGAACATCCCGTATCATGGACACAATGAACTATGTTTACTTTCTGGGATTCCTTTCCCTGGGTGTAACCTTTGTTATTGCAACAGGCGGTATTGATTTCTCTATTGGTCCGGTAATGTTCTGCTGTGCGCTGGTGTCCGGTTATAGTTTCCTGACACATGGACTGCCGATGGCTGCCGCCCTGCTTTTAAGTGTAGCGATTGGTCTTCTGTTCGGTATCTTCAATGGATATCTTGTGGCATACTGGAATATTCCGCCATTTATCGTATCCATGGCAAGCATGAACATTTCCAAAGGTATTGCAGCCGTATTCACAAAGACGCAGTCTGTGAGCTGGCCTCAGTCATCCGATGCCAATGGCTGGTATAGAAATTTTGTAAAAATAGGAAATGTTCCCACAGGACTTATTATTTTCCTTGCTGCTGCTATTATCTGCGGAATTATTTTGAATAAGACAAAAGCCGGACGTTATATCCTCTGCCTTGGAAGTAACAAAGAGGCAGTCAGACTTTCTGGTGTTGATGTAAAGAAATGGGAAATGCTGGCGTATGTGATCTGCGGTGTCCTCGTTGGTATAGCTGCTGTCTTCTATGTTGGCGCTTATACAACCGTACAGCCTGGTTACGGTGACCAGTATAACAACGAAGCGATTGCAGGATGTGTTATGGGTGGAACATCCATGGCAGGCGGACTGGCATCTATTGGCGGTACTGTGATTGGTGTACTTATCATCTCTCTGTTACAGCAGGGTATTCTTGCCCTTGGATTCTCGAAGGACTATCAGTTCATTATTACAGGAATAATTGTTATTGTAGCCGTTTATGCAGATGTATCTGCAAGACGTAGAAAGAATTAATGATAGTGTGAAGAAAGGATAGGTAAGAATAATGGGTGATATTATTTTAACGATGAAAGATATCGATAAATCGTTTCCTGGTGTTCATGCGTTAGACCATGTCAATCTGGAAGTGAGAAAAGGCGAAGTTCTTGCACTGATGGGTGAGAACGGTGCGGGTAAATCCACATTGATGAAGGTGCTGACAGGTATCTATAGAAAAGATTCCGGTGTTATTACATACGAGGGAAAAGAAGTCGAGTTCAAAAATACAAAAGAGGCGCAGGATGCCGGTATTGTTATCGTGCATCAGGAGCTGAACATGCTGGGGCATTTAACAGTAGCGCAGAACCTGTTCATTGGACGAGAGTTCAAAAAGGGCATTACAATCGATGACAAGAAGATGAATGAAGAAGCAAAAAAACTGTTTGATCGATTGAATGTAGATATTGATCCAAAAGAAAAAATGTCCAATCTGACAGTTGGAAAACAGCAGATGTGTGAGATTGCAAAAGCAGTTTCCTTTGATGCAAAAGTAATTATCTTTGATGAGCCTTCCGCAGCGCTTACAGAGGCGGAAATTGAAGAAATGTTTAAAATCATCAGGGATTTGAAGAAGAAAGATATTGCGATGGTATATATATCCCATCGTATGGATGAAATCAAGGTAATAACAGACCGGGTTACCGTGATGCGTGACGGTATGTACGTTGGAACACTGATCACAAATGAATGCACGAAGGAAGATATCATCAACATGATGGTTGGTCGTGTCATTTATGAGGATCCCAAGACGGAAAGTGCTGTACCAAAGGATGCACCGGTTGTATTAAAAGTAGAACATCTGAATGCAGGCAAGATGGTGCAGGATGTCAGCTTTGAGCTTCACAAGGGTGAAATTCTTGGTTTCTCCGGACTGATGGGCGCAGGACGTACAGAAACAGCCAGAGCTTTATTTGGAGCAGACCCGAAGGAGAGCGGAGATATCTACGTTAATGGTAAAAAAGTGACAATCAACAGTCCGGAGGATGCTGTTAAGTGTGGTATCGGATACCTTTCAGAGGATAGAAAGAGATATGGTGTGACAATTCAGAAGACGGTTGCGGAAAATACAACCTTGGCTACGCTGCACCAGTTTATGAAAGGTATTTTCATTAACAAAAAGAAAGAAGCAGAGGTAGCGCAGAAATATGTAGATGCGCTGGCAACCAAAACTCCTAATGTAGATCAGTTAGTTGTAAACTTATCTGGTGGTAACCAGCAGAAGGTAGTTATTGCGAAATGGCTGACCCGTGACAGTGATATCCTTATCTTTGATGAGCCTACAAGGGGTATTGATGTAGGTGCCAAAAATGAAATTTACAAATTGATGAACAAATTGGCGGCAGAAGGTAAATCCATTATCATGATTTCATCTGAGATGACAGAGATCCTTCGTATGAGCGACCGTATCGTGGTCATGTGCGAAGGTAAGAAAACAGGTGAGATTGACATTGCGGAAGCAACGCAGGAAAAGATTATGAATCTTGCAACTCGTGAGATTAACTAGGAGGATAAGGAAGATGTCAAAGAAAAAAAACTTTGGTAAAATAAATGGACGTGAAGCCATGGTGGTCGGCATCATCATTGTGATGATTGCAATCTTCAGTATTCTTAGTCCTACATTTAGAACCTATTCAACATTTGTAAGTGTATTGGATATGTCTTACTACATTGCACTTATGGCAATCGGTGTAACCTTCCCATTGATTACCGGAGGTGTAGACCTCTCCATAGGAACAGGTCTGATCTGTTACTCCCTGTTTGGAGGATACCTGATTGTACACAAAGATGTACCGGTAATAGTGGCATTGCTGGCATGCTTAGTGCTTAGTATACTGATTGGTGTTTTAAATGGTTTTCTGGTAGCATTTATGGAACTGCCGCCCTTCCTTGCAACACTTTGTACCTGCATGATTACAAGAGGACTTGGTTCCCTGCTTAGTGGTGGATTTGGTGTTTCATGGCCCTCTTCCTTAGAGCCGGAAGGATGGTTCAGAAAGATTTTCCGGTTTACCGCCAATGGAAAAGTAATTCCTATTGGTATTGTGCTTGTTATTGCACTGGTAATTCTGATGAACTTTATTTTAAAACATACCAAAATCGGCCGCTATACAATCGCTATCGGAAGTAACAAAGAGGCAACAAAATTAGCAGGTGTAAATGTGAAATTTTATCATGTTTTTGCCTATGTGATTTCCGGTTTCTTTGCAGGACTTGCAGCGATTGCGTATTCTGCAACCTATGTAACGATTTATCCCGGTTCGGGTGCAGGATTCGAGCTTGATGCCATCGGCGGAGCGATTGTCGGCGGTGTGTCTGCCAGTGGTGGTGTTGGTACAATCGCAGGAGCATTTCTCGGTGTACTCGTTATCACACTGATGAAGGTTGGCTTGCCGTTCATTGGCTTACAGGCAAACTGGCAGCAGATTTTTACCGGTCTTGTTCTGATTGGTGCCGTATTAATTGATGTTGTAAAAAAGAAAAAATAATGGTAATATCTTAAATTGATATGATGTCATCAGACTTCATATAGATAATTTTAAACCCCCAAAGGAGGAAACAAAAAATGAAAAAGAGAATTTTGGCCATTGTACTTGGTACAGCAATGACACTCTCAATGGTAGGATGTGGATCTTCTAATAGTGGAACTGCAACTACTGCACCTGCTGAAACAACCGCTACCGCAGAGACAACCGCTTCTGCAGAGACAACCGCTTCTGCAGAGACAACCGCTCCCGCTGAGGCAGAAAGCAACGATTATCACTTTGAAGTAATCGTTAAGAGCTTCCAGTCTACATACTGGCAGGCAGCCGTTCAGGGTATCGAACAAGCTTGTGAGGAGTTAGGTGTAACTGCAAACGCTAACGGACCTGCAAACGAGTCCGATATCGCTGATCAGGTTCAGATGATCAACGATGCTATCCAGAAAGCTCCGGATGGAATTGGTCTGGCAGCATGTGATACAAATTCCGTACTTGATTCTCTTACAGCAGCTCTGAATGCTGGTATTCCTGTAGTATGTTTCGATACAGGTGTAGCTGATGCTCCCGAAGGCGCTGTAGTAGCAACCGTTGCAACAGATAACATCGCAGCAGGCGCTTGCGCAGCTACAAATATGTATCCTGTTATCAAAGATGTTGTTGCAGCAGCTACCGTAGACAAACCGGTAAGAATCGGTGAAGTTAACCAGGATGCTACAGCTCTTAACATCCAGCAGCGTGGACTTGGATTCATCGATGAGATGATTAAGCTTTGCACAGCTGATGGCAAAAAAGTTGCAGTAGTTGGTAACGAATTCTACGTAAATAACTGCTCTGACAAGGGTGATGAGAAGACTGCAGAAGTTATCATCGAGGTTGGTGTTCCTGCTCAGACTACTGTAGATTTAGCAACCACAGAGGCTAACAAGATTATGTCCAAAGCTGACACAATCGCTATCTTCGGTTCCAACCAGACAACAGCTGAAGGTGTTATCACCGCTAACGAAACCTTAAACAAATTAGCAACAGATCCTGCAGCGGGAATCATCGGTGCTGGTTTCGATGCTGGTACACCTCAGAAAGCAGCTATTAAAGGCGGTAAATTAATCGGTTCCGTAACACAGTCTCCTTTAATGATGGGTTACAAAACTATCTACACATTAGTAGATGTCTGCAACGGTAAAACAGTAGAAGATATCCCTATGGATGGTTACTGGTATAATGCAGATAACATGGAAGACGAAAATATCGCTCCAAACCTTTATGACTAATCTGTATCTTTGATACATTTAAAGTGAATAGGTTAAAATTAGGGATCGGATATATCCGGTCCCTTTTTGATAACAGTATCTGACAATACAATACACTCTTTTTATATTGTGCAAATTATATTATAATAAATCCATCAATACATATTATGGGAGGTATACAAAATGTTAAAAGGCATTCCTAAAATTCTTTCACCCGAATTATTAAAGGTATTAGCAGAAATGGGACATAGTGACAGATTAGTCATTTCTGACGGCAATTTTCCTGCAGAATCCATGGGAAAAGATGCAATCGTTATCCGCTGTGACGGACATGGAGTCCCCGAAATCTTAGATGCTATCCTGCAGGTTTTCCCATTGGACACCTATGTGGAAAAACCTGTAAATCTTATGGAAGTAATGCCGGGTGATACCGTAGAGACACCAATCTGGGATACCTATAAAGAAATTATTGCAAAATACGATGACAGAGGCGCAGATGCAGTAGGCAACATAGAGCGTTTTGCCTTCTATGATGAGGCAAAAAAAGTATATGCGATTATTGCAACTGGTGAGACAGCTCTTTATGCCAATGTCATGCTGCAGAAGGGCGTTGTGGTAGAATAATAAAAGGCAGAAAGCGAGGAAACAGATTTTATGTTATATCAGGTTGAAACCATGTTTGATGATATGGAACAAAAGCTAAAAAAGCTAAAAAAGCAGAAATATGAAGAAAACATGGAAAATTTTATGGCAGCAAATGAAGCATATTTTTTGGAGATGGAAACTTATTTGAGTAAAGGGGATCCCGAAATCGCGGCAAAAGAGATTTCCATTGCATTTGTGGAAGCCGTAAAGAGCCGATATGAGGTGAAAGGAAAGATTAAGGGCACGGTACAGGCAGATCTTAATTTTTTCATGATTTATTATGTGTTCCCGACTATTCTGAAAAGAAATCATGAGCATGCAAAACTGCTTGCGGATACCCTGTGTGATACCTGGGGCAGAAGCTTTAAAGACAGTAGAATCAAATATACGGATTACGAGACACTATATAAAGCATTTAGAGAGAAAGTATTCGGAATTTTTTGAGAAGGGGGTAAAATATGAACAAATATTTTTTGGCGATTGATATTGGAGCCTCCAGCGGAAGGCATATTTTAGGCAGCGTAGAAGACGGAAAAATCAAATTAGAGGAAGTATATCGTTTCTGGAATGGAATGGATAATGTGGACGGAACGCTTTGCTGGAACGTTGAAAGATTATTCGACGAAATTATTGCCGGAATGAAAAAATGCAAAGAAATTGGCAAGATACCGGTAAGCGTTGGTGTCGATACCTGGGGCGTTGACTTTGTGCTGCTGGATAAAGAAGATCATATTGTGGGACAGACAGTTGGTTATCGGGATCATAGAACGGAAGGAATGGATGAAGAAGTATATAAAATTATTTCGGAAGATGATTTATATGCAAGAACTGGGATCCAGAAAGCGATTTATAATACGATTTACCAGCTGATGGCAGTGAAGCAGACACACCCGGAACATTTGGAAAAAGCTGCAGCAATGCTGATGATTCCGGATTATTTCCATTTTAAGCTGTGCGGAAAGAAGGTACAGGAATATTCAGAAGCGACTACTTCGCAGCTGATAAATCCGGCGACAAAAGACTGGGATTATGAGCTGATTGACCGGCTGGGCTTTCCCAGAGAAATTTTCCAGAAGATTTGGATGCCGGGAACTGCCGTTGGAAGCTTAACGGATGAGGTAAAGGAACTGGTAGGATATGACTGCCGGGTTGTATTACCTCCCACGCATGACACAGCTTCGGCGGTAATGGCAATCCCCACCAATGCAGAGGATACCTGTTATATCAGCTCCGGAACATGGTCGCTGATGGGTGTGGAAATGGCAGAAGCGAACTGCTCACCCAAGAGTAAAGAAGCAAACTTCACAAACGAAGGCGGATATGACGGAAAGATTACCTATCTTGCTAACATTATGGGACTTTGGATGATTCAGTCTGTGCGTAATCAGCTGGCTCCGGATATGTCTTATGGAGATTTGTGTGAACAGGCCTCCCGCGAGACCATTCAGACGGTCGTAGATTGTCAGGATGCAAGCTTCCTCTCACCGGATGACATGGTGGAAGCAATCAAAGACTATTGCAGAAAAACAAATCAGGAGGTTCCTGAAACACTGCCTGCATTAGCAAGCGTGATTTATAATTCCCTGGCAAAATGTTATGCAGAAAAACTGGAGGAAATCCAGAAAATCACAGGAGTGAAGTACGATAAGATTAACATTATCGGTGGTGGCTCTAACGCTGCATACCTGAATGAGTTAACTGCAAAATACACGGGCATCAGTGTTCATGCAGGTCCCGGGGAGGCGACAGCCATTGGAAATATTTTGTCCCAAATGCTGGAGGAAGGAATCTTCACTGATTTAAAAGAAGCAAGAAACTGTGTGGCAGACTCCTTTGAGATTAAGATTTACTAAGGGAAGGCATGGTAAAGTCAATGGCAGACCGTAAGACAAAAACAATCTGTTTTACAAATAACAAGGGTGGAAGCGGAAAATCGACCACATGTGCAAACCTGGCGTTTGAACTGGCATCCGCAGGCAGGAAGGTTCTTTTGATTGATGGGGATATGCAGTTAAACCTTTCCCTATCCTTCTTTGATGAAGAACATGTTCTGGATATGGCAGAATGTGAGAAAAACTTATACTATGCCATAAAAGGAAAACAGGATTTAAGCGGATACATTGTACATACGCCCTATGACAACCTGGATCTGATTCCATCCTCTACGCTGATGAGCCAGATAGAATACGAGCTTTTCACAATGATGCAGAGGGAGTATGTGCTGAAAAAATGTCTGCGCAGCATCTACGAAAAAGAAATATATGATTATATATTGATAGATGCACCTCCGACATTGGGAACATGGGTAATCAATATTTTATGCACAGCAGATTATGTGATTGTTCCGGTAGAGGCATCTCCCTGGGGATTATTTGGATTAGCAAATATGTTTGACTTTTTGAACGGAATGTCGGAAATGACAGAAGCAAAAATCATGGGTGTTCTTATCACAAAGGTAGACGAAAGAAAAAATTATTATAAACAGACAAAAGAAATCCTTGGAAGTTATGATAATATCCATGTATTTGAATCCTTCATCCATGTGGATTCTTCTATCGAGTGGGCACAGGACAACTCCGTACCGGTTTCTGTATATAAAAAGAGTACCAGAAGTGCAAGAGAGTTTCAGGAATTAGCAAGGGAGGTCATGGATTATGGCAGTAGGTAAAGGAAGTATGGACAGGGCGTCAAAAACAGCTGCTAAAACAGGGACAAAGCAGACAAAGGGAAAGGAGCCTGCCGTAAAAGAAACAGCAGTAAAGACCAGCTCCGTAGTTACGGGAACATCAGAAGAAGTCATGGAGATGATAGAATACCAGAAATCCAGTCAGGTATTAGACCGTGAGCCGGAGGCGAATGAAATTTTTGGTGTAGGGGAAGCAATGCCGATTTACTTCTTCTAAATCGAATCCAATGAAAAAGGAGCAACGCAAAACAACGGGATGGTTGTGCTGCGCTGCTCCTTTTTCATGTGGCTGATAAGGTCAGGGATAGACAGCTTCATATGATAGGAAAACCCCTTATGGAAGAATGGCTGATAAAGCAGCAATATCCGAATTTAAAACAAGCTGTGGAGGGAAATCCAGTTCCTCCAATAATGGATAAATATACTTCATATTACCAATATTTTTTTTGCCGTGGCTGTCACTGGAGAGAAGCACAGGCAATTCAATTTTTTTGCATATGCGTAGTATTTCCCGGCAGTTCTTCTGGCCATCCACGCGATAAGCATCTGGCATAAGGGAGCCATTATTGATTTCCGGATAGATACCCTTCTTTTTTGCATGCTCCAGTAAATAGCGGAAATCAACGGGAAAACGGGCATCATCAATGTGACCTAAAAAGTGGACATTCGGATGCGTCATGGCATTTATGTAGCTCTGTGTGAGATCTTTATAATGATACGGCTCTAAGATGGGGGGATGTATACTGATGATGGCATAGTCTAATGTGGATAAAATACTGTCCTCCAAGTCCACATCTCCTGCTGCAGTTATAATATTCAACTCGACACCGTAAAGAATTCTTATTCCAAACCGGCTGCGGCTGGCAAGCTTCAGATTTTGAAAGTAAGAAGCCCTTGCAGAACCTGCTGTGGCGGGTCCGTGTTCCGATATTCCCAAGATAGAAAGACCTGAATGGGCGGCGTATTGAATCATGTCTGTGACAGTATCAGCAGAACCGTGTCCGCTGCTGATGCTGTGGGTGTGCAAATCAGCATAGACAGGATAGTTGTTATTTAAATAAGAGGATAAAATTCTATCTGACATAAAGCAGCCTCGTTTCACATGGTATAAATAAAAATTGTATGATATAACGAAAAAAGCAAAGAAAACATCAAAATGATTGTCTGACCTGCCGTAAAATTAAAAAAATAAGAAATACACTGTGTTGATTATAACCTAAAAATTAATATTTTCCAATACAGATTTTGAAGAAACAAAGACAAATCAAAGATAAAACAACAAAAACAACGATAAAATGGATTAAAAACCACATAAAACACAAAAAGATGTAAAAAATAAATGGAAAATATAAAATAAACATGTTGTTTTATGTTGACTTTATTTAGAGATAGTAATATAATCGGAATAGCAGAGAAGATGAAAATCCCATACTGGGGACAGGAGAGGAAGAAGCATGGAAAATAAGCAAAGAATCATACAGGAGCTGGTTCCTGGAAAACAGATTACTTTGGCACATATCATTGCCAATCCGGATCCGATACTATACCAGAAGCTGGGATTGAATCCTGCTGTGGAATATGCAAAGGCTGCAATTGGAGTCCTCACAGTGAGTCCGGCTGAAACGGCTATTATCATGGCTGATATCGGAATGAAATCGGCTGGCGTAGAGCTGGGATTTGTGGACAGGTTTTCAGGCTCGGTCATCGTAACCGGCACAGTGTCTGAGGTCGAGGCGGCGATGCAGGCGATTTTGCAATATGTGGAGAGTACACTGGGGTACACCGTAACGCCTGTGACCCGCACGTAAATAAATATGAAAAAAATTATTTTGATGGGACGCAGCGAAGCTGGGAAAACAACGCTGACACAGGCTCTCAGAGGAGAGAAGATTACATACAAAAAGACACAGTATATCAATCATTACGATGTAATCATTGACACGCCGGGAGAGTATCTGCAGACAGGAAAATTAGGAAGGGCACTGGCACTGTATTCCTACGAAGCGGATGTGGTTGGGCTTCTGGCATCTTCCACAGAGCCCTTTTCTTTATATCCGCCCAATATTACCTGCATGGTAAACCGGGATGTGATAGGAATTGTGACCAAGATTGATGAGGAGGATGCGGACACGGAGCTTGCAACCAGGTGGCTGCAGAATGCGGGCTGCAGAAAGATTTTCTATGTCAATTCCAAGACCGGTGAAGGAGTGGCTGATATTCTGGAATATCTCCGGGAACCGGGAGAAATCATGCCTTGGGAAGAGCAAGGCAGCTGACTTTGAACTATTATCCTATATTTTATAGGATAATCAAATAAACCAAACAAAAAGGAGAACAAGAAATGGCACTAAACGAATACGAAATCAAAAAAATGATTTGCGATGTAGGTAAAAGAATCTATGATCGCAACATGGTGGCAGCAAACGATGGCAACATTTCTGTAAAGCTTAATGACAATGAGTTCCTGTGTACACCTACAGGCGTTTCCAAAGGCTTTATGACACCGGAGTATATCTGCAAGGTGGATGCGCAGGGTAATGTAATCCAGGCTAACAAAGGATTTAAGCCGTCCTCTGAGATTAAAATGCACATGAGAGTGTACGCAAAGAGACCTGATGTAGGAGCTGTTGTACATGCACATCCTACATTTGCAACAAGCTTTGCAATTGCCGGTATTCCCTTGACCCAGCCCATTATGCCGGAGGCTGTTATCGCATTAGGCTGCGTTCCCATCGCACCTTACGGAACACCTTCCACCATGGAGATTCCCGATGCGGTTGAACCGTACTTAGAGCACTTCGATGCTGTATTATTGGAGAGCCACGGTGCGTTAACATGGTCTACAGACCTTATGGCTGCATATATGAAGATGGAATCTGTTGAGTTCTATGCTGAGTTATTATACAAAGCAAAACAGCTTGGCGGACCAAAGGAATTTGACAAAGAACAGATTGCAAAATTATATGAGATTAGAAGAAATATGGGTCTTCCCGGACGTCATCCGGCAAACCTCTGCCAGAACAAAGGACAAGAGAACTGCCATAATTGTGGTGGCGGATGCAGCTCTTCTGAGAAGAAGGATGACAGCCAGGAACTGGTAGCAGCTATTACAAAGAAAGTATTAGAATCCTTAGGCAAATAACATGAATAAAAACAATCTGGAAACAATCGTTAACAATATTGTCGGCGACGCCATCGTAAAAGAGGTTATGTCTTTAAAACTGGCAGTGAAGTTAATAGAAGCTGTTGAGGAGAAGGCTGCAGAAATGGGACTTGCAGTAGTGACTGCAATCGCAGACGCATCAGGAAGACCGATAGCGGTCCACTGTATGGACGGTGCGTATCATGGAAGCTTTGATGTGGCACTGAATAAGACCTATACCTCCACGGCGTTTCAGATGTCGACGGCAAAATTGTCCAGACTTTGCCAGCCGGGACAGGATTTATATGGATTACAGTTCAGCAATAATGGCAAGGTAATGATTTTAGGAGGCGGAGAACCGTTAATGGTGGGCAAGACCATGATAGGTGCTTTGGGCGTATCGGGGGGAAGTGCCCGGGAGGATACAGACCTGGCAGCTTATGGGGCATCCGCATTGAAGGAGGTAATAAAGTGTCTGTAGATGAACGCATGGTACATGACATCGTACAGAAGGTCATGGCGAATATGCAGATTGCCGGAAGTGTGTCCGGTATGCATGGAGTGTTTAAGGACATGAATGAGGCAATCAATGCTTCTATCGAAGCACAGAAAAAGGTTTGCTGCATGTCCTTGGATCAAAGGGAACAAATCATTTCCAATATTCGCAAGAAAACCCATGAGAATGCTGAAGTATTAGCGAACATGGGTGTGAACGAGACAGGAATGGGTAATGTGGGAGATAAGATTCTCAAACATCACCTCACTGCAGATAAGGTGCCTGGTACAGAAGATATCAGCACAGTGGCATGGTCTGGTGACAGAGGACTCACCCTGGTGGAAATGGGACCCTTCGGAGTAATTGGAGCCATTACACCGGCAACCAATCCGTCCGAGACAGTAATCTGTAACTGTATCGGTATGCTTGCAGGTGGAAATACGGTGGTATTCAACCCACATCCAAACGCAAAGAAAACAACAATCTATACAATTAACATGATTAACGAGGCTTCCCTGGAAGCAGGCGGACCTGACAACATTGCAGTAACCGTCGAGGTTCCAACGCTGGATACAAGCGCAATCATGATGAAGCATCCGGCAATTCACCTGCTGGTGGCAACGGGTGGACCCGGAGTCGTAACAGCAGTGCTTTCCTCCGGTAAGAGAGCAATCGGTGCCGGAGCAGGAAATCCGCCGGTACTGGTAGACGAAACAGCAGACATCAGAAAGGCAGCGCGGGACATCGTCAATGGATGTACCTTTGATAACAACCTTCCCTGTATTGCTGAGAAAGAAATCGTTGCCGTGGATTGTATTGCAGATGAGCTGATGAACTACATGATTTCTGAAAATGGCTGCTATCTGGCAAGCAAAGAAGTTCAGGACAAGCTGGTACAGACAGTACTTACACCAAAGGGAGCATTAAACAGAAAATGTGTTGGCAGAAGCGCACAGGTTCTTCTTTCCATGGTAGGTGTCAATGTAGGACCGGAAATCCGTTGTATCGTATTTGAAGGCGAGAAGGAACATCCATTAATCGCTGAAGAATTAATGATGCCAATCTTAGGCATGGTACGGGTGAAGTCCTTTGAAGAAGGCGTGGAGACAGCAGTTTGGCTGGAGCATGGCAACCGTCATTCGGCACATATCCATTCCAAGAATGTCGACCATATTACCACTTATGCAAAAGCGATTGATACAGCGATTCTTGTAAAGAATGGTCCAAGCTACGCAGCATTAGGATTCGGAGGAGAAGGCTATTGTACATTTACCATCGCTTCCAGAACCGGAGAAGGTCTGACAGCTGCACACAGCTTTACAAAGAGCAGACGGTGTACAATGTCTGACAGCCTCTGCATCAGATAAAAACGAAGGAGAAGAAAATATGGCAGTAAAAGAACAGGATGTTGAATTGATTGTTAGACAGATCCTGGATCAGATGTCTGGAAGCGTTGCAGGTGCATCTTCAACAGCTAAGGCATCCGGAACCGGAATTCCTTCTACCGCACATGTAGCGATGCTTACGGAGTTAGAGAAATTTGAAATCAAAGAATTTCCCATGCCGGAAGTAGGGGATGATGATATCCTTGTTAAAGTAGAAGGCTGTGGTGTCTGTGGTACAGACGCTCACGAATTTAAAAGAGATCCTTTTAGCCTGATTCCGGTTGCCTTAGGACATGAGGGAACTGGTGAGATTGTTAAAATGGGTAAAAATGTCAAGAAAGACTCAGCAGGAAAAGACCTCAGAATTGGTGATAAGGTTGTTACCTGCATGATCTTCAAGGATAATCCGGATATTACCATGTTTGATCTGAACAAACAGAACGTGGGAGGAGCTGATGTATACGGTCTGCTTCCGGATGATGATATCCATTTAAACGGATGGTTCTCTGATTATATTTTGGTACGTGGTGGATCTACCGTATTTAATGTAAGCGACTTGGATTTGGATTCAAGAATTTTGATCGAGCCCTGCGCTGTATTAGTACATGCAGTTGAAAGAGCAAAAACAACCGGAATTCTTCGTTTCAACAGCCGCGTGGTTGTTCAGGGCTGTGGACCGATTGGCTTAATCTGTATCGCAGTGCTCCGCACGATGGGTATTGAAAACATTACAGCGGTAGATGGCAATCAGGCAAGACTTGACTTTGCGCTGAAGCTGGGTGCTACAAAGACTGTAAACTTTATGAATCATAAGGGAATCGAAGAGCTGACAAAGGCTGTAGAGGATTCCTTTGATGGACACCTGGCAGATTTTGCGTTCCAGTGTACAGGTAATCCAAAGGCTCACGCCAATATTTATAAATTCATCCGCAATGGTGGTGGACTTTGTGAGTTAGGCTTCTTCATCAATGGTGGAGATGCACAGATCAATCCACACTTCGACTTATGCGCTAAGGAAATCACATTAGTAGGCTCCTGGGTATATACCTTAAGAGATTATGCTACTACATTTGATTTCTTAAAGAGAGCAAAAGGAATTGGACTTCCCATGGCAGACTTAATTACTGATAAATATCCATTAGAAGAAATTAACGAAGCATTAAAGAAGAACCTGGAAATGACTGGACTTAAAATTGCGGTTGTCAACAAATAAAGGTATTCGGAAAGGATAGATCATGGAAAATCTGACAACATGTGGCAATCAGGAAGCGGTAGGTTTGTTAGAGGTATTTGGACTTGTATGTGCCTTTCTTGCAGCAGATGCAGGTTGTAAAGCTGCCAATGTACGCCTCCAGGTATTTGACAAGAACAAACCAGCAAATGCAGATGCTTTGCCGGTACCACTTCTGGTCACTATCAAATTCAGAGGCAGTATAGCCGATGTGGAAGAGGCAATGCGTGCTGCAGAAGCAGTGGCAGCAGAACACACAGGTATTGTATCCAAGCATATTATTCCAAGACCTACAGCGGACACAGAAAAAATGTTGACGGTCAGCGCACTTGATAAAAACTAATAAATCATATAACATGACAATAAGTTAAAATTGTAAGGAGGATTATTATAATGGCACAGGAAGCATTAGGAATGGTTGAAACAAGAGGACTTACAGCAGCGATTGAAGCAGCAGATGCAATGACAAAAGCAGCTGAGGTAGCTTTAATTGGAACAGAGAAAATTGGTTCCGGATTAGTAACCGTCATGGTACGTGGAGATGTAGGAGCTGTCAAGGCAGCAGTAGAAGCCGGAACATCAGCAGCAAGCAAGCTTGGCGAATTAGTCGCTACACACGTAATTCCCAGACCTCATAGCGATGTTGAGAAAATTCTTCCCAAATTCAAAGGCTGAGAAAGTGCTGTACGTCAGATGAGAATCTGCCGGACAGATTAAAGGAGAATCAACATGGGTAATGCATACGGATTCATGGAGATTACGGGTGTTGTAGCTGCAACAGATGCGCTCGACATCATGTGTAAAGCGGCGGATGTATCACTGGCAACCTGGGAGCGTAAGCTGGGTGGCAGATTGGTTACATTGGTAATTGAAGGTGAAGTGGAAGCGGTCAGACAGTCGATAGAGGCAGCAAGTGCAAATGCGATTAAGAGACCGGTATCTGTGGGAATACTTCCCAATCCACATCCGGAAATTGTGAAAATGGTGGAATTATCAGCCAGCCGTTTTAAAGGGAAACCGGAATCTTCGTCTGAACCTAAGATGCTTGGGCAGGATCCGCCGGATTTTGTCCCTGAAGATAAATAAAAAAGATAACACAGGAGGAAATAGTTATGGCATTAGAAGCATTAGGAATGGTTGAAACCAGAGGCTTAGTAGCAGCGATTGAAGCAGCAGATGCAATGTGTAAAGCAGCAAACGTTACTTTGGTAGGAACAGAGAAAATCGGTTCCGGATTAGTAACGGTTATGGTACGTGGAGATGTAGGTGCTGTTAAATCCGCAGTAGAGGCCGGAGCAAGCAGTGCAGGTACCTTAGGCGAATTAGTAGCTACACATGTAATCCCCAGACCTCACAGTGATGTAGAAATGATTTTACCGGCAGTTAAATAAGTGAGAGTTCTTAGTCACACAGTTAGAGGTAACTTTGACTGTGTGACTATTATATAAGGGATGGTGAGAAACTTGAATTCTTATAATAATGTAGAAGAAATAACCAGAATGGTATTACAGGCAATGGAGAGTACCAGTTCAAATAAGCCTGTTGTAAAAGTACCGATAGGAATCTCTGCAAGACACATCCATTTAACTCAGGAAGATGTAGAAAAGTTATTTGGTAAGGGATACCAGCTTACAAAGAAAAAAGAACTCATGGGTGGTCAGTTTGCCTCCAACGAGCAGTGTACGATTGTAGGACTGAAATTAAGAGCGATTGAAAATGTCCGTATCTTAGGTCCTGTTAGAAGCAAATCCCAGGTGGAGATTTCTGCAACGGATGCCCGTACATTAGGAATTAAAGCACCGCTCAGGCAGTCTGGAGATATAGCCGGGTCTGCTCCGATTGCTCTGGTAGGTCCCAAAGGAGTTATCTATCTTGACGAGGGCTGTATCGTAGCGGCAAGACATATTCACATGTCTCCGGCAGATGCAGCGGCAGCAGGATTAAAGGATAATGATTTTGTTTCTGTACGTGTGGGCAACGAGAGAGGTGTAGTTTTAGACCAGGTAAAGATTCGTGTAGACGAATCCTTCACGACGGAGATGCATATTGATACGGATGAAGCAAACGCTTCCCAGGTAAGACAGGACGATTTAGCAACAATTATATTTTAAGAAAGCTCTGACTGCGGTTTTAATGAGGTAGTGACCGGCTTTCAATTCATAAATTCAATGGAGAGTTATTATGATAGTTGGAAAAGTTGTGGGTAGCTTATTTTCTACGAGGAAAAGTGAAAAATTAGTTGGCAACAAGTTTATGATAGTGGAACCGGTTGAAAACATGAGAAATACCTGCAGCAGCCTGGTTGCAATAGATATCATTGGCGCCGGAATAGGAGAATATGTATTGGTAGCGCAGGGCAGTGCAGCCAGAATTGGCTGTGATATGCCAGAATCACCAATAGATGCAGCTATTGTCGGAATCATTGATGAAGGACAGGATTGGAGTAAATAAGTATGCTGGTCGATGAACTGAAAAGTATTGCAAGAAATAATGGCATAGTGGGAGCCGGCGGCGCCGGTTTCCCAGCTTATGCGAAGATGACGGAAAAGGCAGACACAGTCCTTTTAAACTGTGTGGAGTGTGAGCCGTTATTAAAGCTCCACAGACAGCTGCTGGCTACTCACACAAGTGAGATTATCCAGATGCTGGAGGAAGTAAGGGAAAGCTTTGGAGCAAAAGAAGCTATCATTGGAATTAAAAGCGAATATGTAACTACAATCCGGGCAGTAGAGGAAGTGCTGGGGGATTTCCCTAAGGTAAGGCTCTGTCCACTCAGGGCTGCTTATCCCATGGGAGACGAGGTAGTTTTGATTTACGAAGCCACTGGTCGCGTGATAAAACCAGGCGGACTTCCGATAGATGAGAATGTTGTGGTCTATAATGTGGAAACGATGTACAACCTGTACAGGGCGGTACACCTGAATATACCGGTAACCAATAAACTGGTATCCATTGTTGGAGAAATTGATCATCCGCTGACCGTGCGTGTGCCCCTTGGAACAACCGTAAAAGAGGCGGTTTCTCTTGCGGGTAAGGCTACGGTAGAGGATCCTGCCTATGTGATGGGTGGACCAATGATGGGATGGCTTGGGACAGAGAATACAGTGATTACCAAGACAACAAATGCGATTATCCTATTGCCAAAAGACCATCACGTTGTTGTAAGGATGAAAAAGAATCTGGAGATTGAAAAGAGACGGGCATCTTCTTCCTGCTGTCAGTGCAGAACCTGTACGGATATGTGCTCGAGACATGCTCTGGGACATCCGATTGAGCCGCATAAAGTAATGAGAGCAGTTGCCAATCATGACCTGAGTGATCTGAGCGTGTTTGTCAATGCGGCATATTGCAGCGGATGCGGAATCTGTGAAAAGTATGCCTGTCCCCAGGGATTGTCACCCAAGTCCATTATCCAGGAATTTAAAAGTGGATTAAGGAGTGCAGGGATTAAAGCGGAAAGGCTGGAGCCCGCACCGGTATCAGAGGATAGAGAGCTGAGAAAGCTGCCGGTTCACAGATTGGAAGCCAGATTAGATTTGACAAGATATAATAAGCCGGCACCATTTGAAGATACGACACCCACTACGAAAAGGGTAAGAATTCCGATGAGCCAGCATATCGGCGCACCTGCGACACCCATAGTAAGTGTAGGGGAACAGGTAAAAAAGGGACAAATGATCGGCGAACCGAAGGAAGGATTAAGTGTTGCGATACATTGCTCCATTGATGGAGTGGTTGAGAAAGCAGACGATAAGGAAGTCGTAGTAAAAGGAAAGTAAGATCCGTAAAAAGAGAGGAAAAGAATTATGGCCAGAGCAATCGGTATGGTAGAATGTACAACGGTATCTACAGGCTTTAAGGCAGCAGATGAAATGGCAAAAGCTGCGGATGTGGAAATTTTACAGGCGGAAGTAACCTGTCCGGGTAAGTTTGTAATCCTGGTAGCGGGTGAGTTAAGTGCGGTACGTGCATCTGTAGATGTGGCAGGTAAATATTCTGATAAAGTCATGGATACGTTTGTATTAGGAAATCCTCATGAATCTATTTTCCCGGCTATTTACGGAACAGCGCAGCCAGAGAAAATAGACGCACTGGGTATCTTAGAGACTTATGATGTGGCAGCACTTATCGTGGCAGCAGATCTGGCAGCGAAAACAGCCATTGTAGATTTAATCGAATTACGGTTGGCAAAAGGAATGTGCGGAAAGAGTTATATGACTCTTACAGGCAGCGTATCTGCTGTACAGGCAGCCATTGAACATGCCAAAGCGGAAGCTGGAGACAGAGGAATGTTCCTGGACAGCTCTGTTATTGCCCGTCCTTCTGATAAGCTTATGAAATACATCATGTAATTCAAAAAAGAGGGTAAGATATGCTTGCAGTGGAAAGACGAAAACAGATTCTTGAACAGGTTTACAAGGATAAGAAGGTAATTGTAAGTGAATTAAGCAGGCAGTTCCAGGTTTCAGAAGAAACCATACGGAGAGATTTAGAAAAGCTGGCGGATGAGGGACATGTAATCAAGAGCTATGGAGGAGCTGTCATTAACGAGATAGGCAGTATTGATCTTCCCTTCAATGTCAGATGGAAATCGAATTCCATCGGGAAGCAGAAGATTGCAGACCTGATCAGCCAGGAGATTCAGGACGGGGAACATATTTTTCTGGATGCCTCCACAACGGCAGTATTTATCGCAAAGAATATTAAGAACAAAAAGAAGCTTACAGTGATTACCAATTCCATTGAGAATTTACTGGAATTATCAGATCTTTCAGAATGGGACATTATCTCTACCGGAGGCATGCTGAAGGGAGACTCCATGTCATTTCTGGGGGTAAAGGCAGCAGACAGCATTGAACAGTATAATGTAGATAAGATTATTTTATCCTGTAAAGGATTTGACATCCAAAAAGGGGTTACAGAAGGCAATGAAGAAACAGGGTGCATTAAACAGAGCATGATTAAGTCCGCGAAGAAAGTGTACCTGACAGTAGATTCGTCAAAGTTTGATTCCGTAGGTTTTTATAATATTTGTCCACTATCCAGAATTGATGTGGTTGTGACCGATAAGAAGCCGGATGAAAGATGGATGCAGGCATTTGGAGAGAATGGGATTCAGTGTATCTATCCGAAAGAAACAGGAGAGACGGATTAGGAACAGGCAGAGAAGGCAGTTTACATAGCAAGAACGAAAGGAATGGAAACGGGATGAGAAATTATGATAGCACACCAATTAAGAAATCAGATCGCATAAAAAGACTTGTGGATCATCTGTATGCAAAAATGCCTGAGATTGAGCCGGCAAGAGCGGAATTGATCACAGAGTCCTTTAAGGCTACGGAGGGTCAACCGGTAGTGATGCGCAAGGCGCGTGCATTTGAGCATATTTTGAGGAATCTTCCAATTATTATCCGTCCGGAGGAACTGATTGTCGGAAGTACAACAATCGCACCCAGAGGATGTCAGACATATCCGGAATTTTCGTATGAGTGGTTAGAGGCGGAATTTGAAACAGTAGCAACAAGAAGTGCTGACCCGTTCTATATTTCAGATGAAACAAAAAAGAGATTATTAGCTGCAGATGCTTACTGGAAAGGAAAAACAACCAGTGA
>CAKRNW010000012.1 GCA_934371505.1 uncultured Lachnospiraceae bacterium | reverse complement strand
GTTCCTTTTCCTGCTCCGGAGAAACCGGATACCACAATCAGACTGCCCTTATGCATCTTCATCCTCTCCGCTGTCCATCACCTGTGCTCTGCTGGCTATCGTCTCAGGAAGTAATGCTGAGAGCACAAGCTGGTTATTTTCCATCACAAGTACCGCTTTGGTCTTGCGTCCCTGTGTCGCATCAATCGCCATGCCGGATTCCTTGGCATTCTGCACCAGACGCTTAATCGGTGCCGAGTCCGGGCTGACAATGGCAATGATTTTACCGGTATTTACAATGTTGCCAAATCCGATATGAATCAATTTATTCAATGTTCTGTATCTGCTCCCTTACTTTTTCAATCTCGGTCTTTAGGGTAATGGCACAATCAGAAATCGCCAGGTCGCTGGCTTTGCTCAGAATGGTGTTCGCCTCTCTGTTCATCTCCTGAGCGATAAAGTCCAGCTTTCTTCCCACACTGCCGCCTTCTGACAAAGTATTCTTCGTGCTTTCAATGTGGCTGCGCAGACGCACGATTTCCTCGTCCACACACACTTTATCAGCAAAGATGGTAACCTCCATCAGCAGACGGTTCTCGTCCACCTTGGTATCTGCCAGAAGTTCTTTGACCTTGTCCTCCAGCTTCTGCTTGTACTCTGCAATAATCTGGGGAGAACGCTCCTCAATGAAATCCACCAGCTTTAACATGCCGTTGCACTTCTCCACCAGATCATTTTTCAGGTTCTCTCCCTCCTTGATTCTGGTTTCCACAAAGCCCTCACAGGCACCGTCAATGGCTTTTTTCAGTTCCTTCCACAATTCCTCCTCGTCCAAAGTCTGTTCTTCCATATCAAAGACCTCCGGATAGCGGGACAGTGTGGAGACACGGACATCGTTGTCCAGCCCAAACTCCTGCGCCATCTGCTGAAGATACTTCATGTACTCTGCAGCCACATCGTGATTGTACTTGATGCAGACATTGTTTTCGCTGTAATCCTCCAATGTGATAAACAAATCTACCTTGCCACGCTGAATGTAGGTTTTCAGTTCGTTGCGGATGGCAGATTCAAAAAAATTGAGTTTCTTGGGCATCTTCATATTGACATCCAGATAACGATGATTTACAGACTTGATCTCCACTGTAAATTTACGCTTTCCTTCCGCCACTTCACATCTTCCGAACCCTGTCATGCTCTTAATCATAGGCTACCTTCTCTTCTGCATATATTTTCCCCATCGTTATATTATAGAAAAAATATGGCATCCCGTCAAGGAGTTGCTGACTTCATTTTTCGGCTACATTTTTTCGGTAGTGCAAACTGCTTTTTTGCGATATACTTATTAAATAAAATTATAAAAAACGAGGTTACAACTATGGCTTTTGACGGAATTACCATCGTTGCCCTGGCAAGTGAATTAAATCGCACCCTGCTGGGCGGGCGTGTCTATAAAATTGCACAGCCGGAAACGGACGAGCTTTTGCTTACCATCAAAACCGGCTCCGGACAGTACCGGCTTTTGCTTTCTGCGGATGCCTCCCTGCCTTTAGTCTATCTCACAGACAAAAATAAACCCAGTCCCATGACGGCGCCGGGTTTCTGTATGCTGCTGCGCAAGCATCTCCAGAATGCCCGAATTGTGAAGATTACCCAGCCGGGACTGGAGCGGTGCCTTCATATTACCATGGAGCATCTGGATGAGATGGGGGATTTGTGCCAGAAGGATTTGATTCTGGAATTGATGGGAAAACACAGCAACCTGATTTTCTGTAATGACCAGGGCTTGATTATTGATTCCATCAAACATGTCAGTGCGGCTGTCAGCTCTGTCCGGGAGGTTCTGCCGGGACGGACTTATTTCCTGCCAGAAACCCAGGGCAAAAAAGACCCACTGTCCATTTCCCGCGAGGATTTCATGGAGGTGCTGACTTCCAAGGCGCAGCCCGCTTACAAAGCACTTTACACTAATCTGACAGGCTTGTCCTCTGCCACTTCCCAGGAAATCTGCCATCGCGCCGGTGTGGACGGTGACCGCCCGGTGACCTCTCTTTCTGCCGATGAGCTGGAGGCATTGTGGCAGGGCTTTACAGGTATTCTTTCTATTATCAAAGAGGATGCCTTTGCTCCCTGCATCGCTTATGAGAATGGAGTGCCCGCAGAATTTGCGCCCTACCCTCTCTCCATGTACAGTGAGCAGAGCCGCACCTCCTACGATTCCATTTCCAAAGTGCTGGAGCATTATTATGAGGAAAAGGCAACGGTTACCCGGATTCGCCAGAAATCCACGGATTTGCGCCGGATTGTTGCTACCGCTTTGGAACGGAATGTGAAGAAATACGATTTGCAGATTCGCCAGATGCAGGACACCGAAAAACGAGACAAATTTAAGGTTTACGGGGAACTCATCAACACTTACGGCTACGGTGTGGAGCCGGGTGCCAAATCCATGACGGCTTTTAACTACTATACCAATGAGGAGATTTCCATTCCCCTGGACGAAACCCTTTCTCCCTCTGAGAACGCCCAGCATTATTTTGAGAAGTACAACAAATTAAAGCGTACCTACGAGGCACTTTCCGCATTGACTGAGGAAGTCAAAGAAGAGATTGAGCATCTGGAGTCCATCAGTAATGCACTGGATATCGCCATGCAGGAGGAGGATTTGGTTCAGATTCGTGAGGAGTTGATTGAGAGCGGCTACATCCGCCGCAAGGGAGGCACGAAAAAGGTCAAGATTACCAGCAAGCCCTTCCACTACATCAGTTCCGATGGGTTCCATATTTATGTAGGAAAAAACAACTACCAGAACGATGAACTGACCTTCAAGCTTGCCACAGGGAATGACTGGTGGTTTCATGCGAAGAAAATGCCCGGTTCCCATGTGGTGGTAAAGGCTGAGAACCAGGAACTGCCTGACCGCACCTTTGAGGAGGCTGCAAGACTGGCTGCTTTCTATTCCAAGGGAAAGCAGCAGGATAAGGTGGAGGTAGATTATCTCCAGAAAAAGAATGTGAAAAAGCCCGCCGGTGCAAAGCCTGGGTTTGTGGTTTATTACACGAACTACTCTATGGTGATTGATACGGATATCTCCGGGATTCAGCAGGTGGTGGAGTAGGGATTTTGTTACAAAGCAGGGATGCCGATGTTGACTCTTGAAGGTCTCATTGCAGTTTTAAGTTTTGGCTTAACCTGCTTTGGGCTTGGGCGGTCGTTTTTAAGGCTTTTCCGGTCTTTGAACCCATTCTTCTAACAAATTTTCCTCTGTGTATATTTCATCGGTTTCATCATCAATATCAAGATATGTCCATGTTTTAATATAATATTGAAACCAGGATTCTTCTCCTTCAAAACCTATAAACCATGATAAATGCTGCATCTTATATGTTGATTTTGAGAGTTCTGGCGCGTCCTCTACCTATAAACATCACAAAAATCGTTCCTTATATGTCGAATTTGTTGAAAAAATCATCATTTTCCGCTTATATGCCTTCTAAAAGACCCATAAGAACTACTGGGAACAGTCTTTTATAGGTGCCTCATCCATTCACAGGGTTCCAAAGAACATATAAGGAGTCCAATAACTCAACTTTTATAGGTTCACACGAACCAGGTAGCTCCGGCATGTTGGCTCCAATCGTTCGTTTTCTTTCCATCGAAATTGCTCCTGTGATTTTCTTCATTTATCAACTCATAAGTTTTCAACTCATGAGTCTATTATTGTTTTCACGCCGCAATTATGCTACAGCAGTTCCTAGTGGGACTGCAGCCACGAGATTCCACCTACAGTAAATGCAGTTTCTGTGCTGCCCGGACAATTGCCGTACCCTTGGGCATTGCCAGCAGCTCCTCCTTGGTCACCGCCTTGAAGCGGATAACGCAGAACGCATAGACAATCACTGCCACCAGAATAGCCACGCCGGCAGCAATGAGATTCCGCAGGTAACTGCCCTCTGCCAATACAAACCCTGCCAGCATGGACACGCCCTGGTACACCAGCCATGCCACCGCTCCCATAATTGCTGCCGACATAAAAGGCAGCCAGAAGGTGCGGAATATCTCCTGCTTGTATTTCAGATATTTACGCACTGCAAGCTGATTCATCACACACATGCTCAAGGAATATACAATGGCAGCAATGACCAGCGCATAAAGATTAAAATCCGTAAAGTAAAGCAACAGCGCCAAAGTTCCCGTCTGTAACACCAGTGCAATAGCCGCATGGATCACCGGTACGGTCACTTTGCCAATTCCCTGTAAGACTCCGTTGGTCAGGGTGGACAGGCAGTAGAAAATGACAGTAACCGATAATGCCGCCAGCACATTGGATGCCGTATCCAGGGAATTTTTCTGCCAGAATAAAAGCTGGGTTACCGGCTTTGCCAGCACGCAGAGTCCCACGGCACAGGGAATGGCAATGAGCATGGTTACCTTGACCGCTTTCTTTACATTTCGTCGGGTTTCCTTTTTCTCCCCTTTGGCAAAGCTTGCCGCCACCGTAGGAATCACCGCCGAACACATGGCTGAGGCCATGGCAATGGGGATATTGCTGATCACCACTGCTTTTCCGGAATAGATACCATATAAGGTTGCCACCTCCGATTCTGCCATTCCCTTTACGGTGGTATAAAAACGTTCATAGATCGTCTGGTTTAAAGAGGTGGACAGATTATAAATGAAGGTACTGAGAATAAAAGGGGTGACGATGGACAGAATTACCCGGAAAATCTCCTTCCGGCTTTCTTCCTCCCTGGAATCCCTGGAAATCCTCCGTTTCATCCCCGGCACGTTCAACACATAAACCCATAGCATGAATAACAGCGCCGTCACTACCCCTGCTCCGGTTCCCAGAGCTCCTCCCATGGCACCATAGATAGCCCGGGTGGTATCATCCGCTCCCGTGCCTGCCACATGGGCAATCAGATACCAGGCTGCTCCCACAGAAACTACGGCATTGATAATCTGCTCTAAAATCTGGGATATGGAGGTCTGCACCATGCTTCCATAGGCCTGAAAATACCCGCGCAATACACCCACAAGACCTGACAGGAAAATGGTAGGGGCAAACACCCGCAATACCCGCACGGAATTGGTTCCCACCAGATAGGGAGCAGCAAAAAAAGCAACGAGGCTTGCCCCGCCGCCGACTACCACCACATAAATCAAGGCACATTGAAAAACCCGATGGGCATTCCGGTACTCTTTAAAAGTAAGCCGCTGCGCCAGCACCTTCGATAATGCGGATGGAATACTATAAGAAGAAATCAGGAGAATAATGGCATAGATATTATAAGCATAGCTGTAATATCCGTTTCCCTCATCTCCTATAATACTGGTTAAAGGGCTCCTGTAAAGGAGCCCTATGATTCTGACAATAATACCGGACAATGCCAAAATTCCGGCCTGGATTACGAATCCGCTTGTTTTTTTTCTGGATTGCTCTGACATATAAAACTCTCAGCCTTTTTCTTACTCACAAAGCCAGTCATACATTTCCTGGTATTTCTTTGCAGATACGTTCCAGGAAAAATCTGCCTTCATGCCACGTTCCACAATCTTATTCCAATCCCGCTTGTGATCGTAGTAAATTCGCTCCGCATAACGAATAGCTGCCAGCATTTCATGGGCATTGTAATTGGTAAAGCTGAAACCGGTACCGGTTCCCTCAAACTCATTGTAGGACCATACGGTATCTTTCAGTCCACCGGTCTCTCTCACAATGGGAACCGTACCATAGCGCAGGCTCATCAACTGGCTTAATCCGCAGGGCTCAAACAGAGACGGCATCAGGAATGCATCACAGGATGCATAAATTTTGTGGGATAGAGCCTCCGAATAGTAAATATTGGCAGAAACCTTGCCATTATATTTCCAGTCGAAATGACGGAACATATTCTCGTATCGTTCCTCTCCTGTTCCAAGAATGACAAGCTGTATATCGTCCTGACACAATTCATCCATCACATAGGCAATGAGATCAAAGCCCTTCTGATCCGTAAGTCTGGAGACAATTCCGATGAGCATTGCCTTATCATTATGATCTAACCCCAATTCCTCCTGAAGTTCCCGTTTATTCTTGATTTTCATTTTTCGGAAATTATCAACGTTGTAATGGGTCGTAATATAGGCATCCGTATCCGGATTAAATTCGTCATAGTCAATACCGTTGACAATTCCCCGTAAGTCTCCGCTTCTGGCACAGAGAAGCCCATTTAAGCCCTCTCCGTAGAAATCTGTCTTAATTTCCTCTGCATAAGTATTGCTCACCGTCGTGATGGCATCGGCAAAGACCAGACCTCCCTTAAGGAGATTGGCATCCTTGTATGCCTCCAGTTTGTCGGAGGTGAAATAATACTCCGGCAGTCCGGTAATACTCATCACATCCTTAATGTTCCATTTCCCCTGAAATTTCAGATTGTGAATCGTCATAACCGTCTTGATTCCACGGAAAAACTCATTTCCCTGAAAACGTTCGTTCAAATATACGGGAATCAATCCGGTCTGCCAGTCATGACAGTGGATCACATCCGGGCGGAAATCCAGCATGGGTAAAGCAGACAATACCGCCTTGCTGAAAAAAGCAAACTTTTCGATCTCCCAGAGAGCATTTTCTCCGTAAGGCTTAAAGTCTGTAAAATAATCTTCATTATCAATGAAATAATACTGTACGCCGTCTACTTCTGCCTCCAGAATTCCCACATAGACATTTTTCCAGTTAAAATCCATATAAAAATGCGCCCGGTACTTCAGCTTATCCTTCATCTCCTGTTTCATACAGGAATACTTGGGCAGGATTACCCTGACATCAAAATATCTCTTATCAATACACTTGGGCAGAGATCCTACCACATCCGCCAGACCACCGGTTTTTATAAAAGGTACACCCTCTGATGCTGCAAAAAGAATTCTTTTCATGAACGTTCTCCCTTGCTGATTCTTTACGCCAACTTACTGTTTGCTGATAATCTTACCAAGATTATACAACATCAGAGTGTGCATTGAAAGCCTAATTTCGATATTGAAGACGGATTTTATCCGCAATCAGGGCAATGAATTCCGAATTTGTGGGCTTTCCCTTTCCCACATTGATCGTATATCCAAACAAAGATTCCAGAGTCTCCATTCTTCCCCTTGACCACGCCACTTCAATGGCATGCCGGATAGCACGCTCCACCCGGCTGGATGTGGTCTGATATTTTCTGGCGATGGAAGGATATAAAACCTTCGTGATAGCCCCCAGCATCTCCGCATCTGTCACCGACATCATAATTGCTTCCCGCAAATACTGATATCCCTTGATATGAGCCGGAACTCCGATTTCATGAATCATGTCCGTCACATCCTTTTCCAGATCATGTACCTCCGGCTCCTGTTTCTCCCTTACCGGTACATCCACAATGGAGCACGCCGAGGCACTGCGAAACACAGCGCCTTCTCTGTGATGACTTTCCTTGTTTTCTTCCTTCGTACTTCTTTTTTCTCCCTTTTTTACTTCCCCTGTTTTTCCCGCTGGCACTGTGATCATGATCTGAAATTCACGATCTGTCTCCATTAAATCTCCCAAAATCCGGTACAAATTTTCATTATCTTTGGTAGCAGTCAACTGAAGCTGCTCCATAATTTCCTCCTTATCTGTTCCCTTTTACATTTTATTTTGCGGATAGATAAAGTATAAGAGTTTTCCCTCTATTTTGACAACCTGCAAGCATCGCAGGAAAAACGCAATTTCTCCATTACCGTTATTCCTCCAACATTTCCTCTATAAAAATACCGTAGCCTTTTGTCGGATCACCTACCAGAACATGGGTCACCGCTCCGATAATTTTTCCATTCTGCAAAATCGGGCTTCCGCTCATTCCCTGTATAATTCCTCCGGTCTTTTTCAATAACTTCGGATCTGTCACCACAAGTTCAATTTCCCGGCTTTCCGTACCCGCATTGTAATTCACTTTATCAATGACAATCTCATACTCCTGAATGGAACCATCCACACCGGTGAGAATCGTTGCCTTTCCTGTCTCGATTTCCTGCTTGGTTCCTATGGGCATTTCCTGCAGATATTCGCTGTAGGATGCCATTTCCCTCACAAATTCATCGTTGAGATTTCCAAAAATTCCTTTCCTGGTGTTGGCATCAATCCTGCCGATCCGATTGCTGTCCTGATAAGAAATCAGTCCTGTCAGTTCCCCCGGCGCTCCTGCACTTCCCCTGCGGATTCCGATAATATCCGTGTGATAGAGTTCTCCGTACTGCAGTTCCATAAGCAGCCCGGTATCCACATCATTGATTCCATGCCCTAATGCGCCATAATTTCCATTTGATTCCATAAAGGTCATGGTTCCCACACCCTGGGCATTGTCCCGAATCCAGATTCCCAACTTATAAACACCATTTGCATCTGCTCTTGGCTGCACCAGCATGGGAAACTGCTCCCCGCCCCGTTCCACCAGCAGTGACATCGTTTTTCCCTCTGACTCCTCAATGTGCCTGATTAATTCCTTCTTTCCGTTGATTTCCTGCCCGTTGACCTGTAAAATGTAGTCTCCTTCCTGAAGAAGATAACGGGAAGGCGCATACTTCATTCCATCCTCTCCGATAAATTCCCCGACTCCGATGATCATGGCAGACTTTGCTTTCATGTAGATTCCCACCGGCATTCCCACGGGAATCAAAGTCCTCTCTCCTGTAACCCGCACCTCTACATCACGGATGGGTACGACCCCCAGCAGTTTCAGACGTATCTGATAACTTTTACTTTCTTTTGCAAAAAGCGTCACCTGATCCGTCACCGGAAATTCCATAACCGCCTTTTGATCCGCATTATAAACAGTCCCGGATACCGGAATATCAAAGGTGAGATTCTGCTCCTGTCCCGAAAAGATCCGTAATGTGTCCGGAATTTTCCCCCGCATATACAAGCATGCCCACAGCAGGGCCGCTGTCAGGACAGACACCGTCATGATCAAAAAAGCATAAAATCCAATTCTGTTTTTTATCTTCAAAATACCACATCCTTACCTTAAAATCACAAAAGAGACACAAAGGCTTCCTTTGTGTCTCTTTTAGTATGTGGCGTTTTCTTTAATTTACTATAAAATTGCAACAACTTTTCTATGAAGATTTTGCCTGTTTTCGAATTTCCCTTGCATTCTCCAACACTGCATCCGTCAATTCCTCGCCTCCCAGCATGCGGGCAAGTTCCCTGATGCTGTCCTCCTCGGAAAGTTCAAAGAGACGGGTTCTTGTGGAATTTCCATCCGCACTTTTTTCAATTAAGAAGTGGGTGTCTGCATTGGCTGCAATCTGAGGCAGATGGGTAATACAGATAATCTGGTGATCCCTGGCAAGTTTTCCCATTTTCTGCGAAACCTTCCATGCAGTCCTGCCGCTGATGCCGCTGTCGATCTCATCGAATATCAGGGTTTCCACACTGTCCTTACCGGCAAATACAGTCTTTAAGCCCAGCATAATACGGGACAATTCACCGCCGCTGGCAACCTGGGTCAGGGGTTTGACAGGCTCGCCCGGATTAGTGGAAATCATGAATTCCACTTCATCGTAGCCTCTGCTGTTGACCTGTGACTCCTCAGGCTGCACGCTCACCTCAAATTCCACATTTTGGAAATTCAGATCCTCCAACGCTTCCGTCAACTGCTTCGACAACTCTTTTGCGCTCTTCTGTCTCAGAGCTGATGCTTTCTTACATGCCTGAAGAAGCTTTCTCTCCACCTGCTCTTTCTCCTGCTGTAATTTTGCACGGTATGCATCAAAGTCTTTCAGCCTGTCTATTTTTTCCTGTTGTTTCTGTTCATAAGCAAGAATTTCCTGTACGGTATTGCCGTAGCGGCTTCGCAGATGGTTCAAAAGATTCAGTCTTGTCTCGCAGGTAACAAATTCCTCCTCATCAAACTCTAAACCTTCCTCATAATTGGATAAAAAGCGATTGAGATCATTCAACAGTCCGTCAATATCCGTGAGCATATTGACTCCTTCCGCTAAATCCTCGTCATAGGCTGCCACGCTTTTCAGCTCCCGCAGTGCTCTTCCGGTCTGCTCTCCCGCAGCTCCCTCGCTTTCATAGCCCAGACACTGGTGGGCGATTCCCACACTTTCCGCAATGCGTCTGGCATTCTCCATCTTGCGGTAACGCCGCTCCAGCTCTTCCTCTTCTCCTGGGACAAGCTGTGCCTGCTCAATTTCCTGAACTTCAAACTCAGCAAGCGCCAGTTCCTTCTGCCGTGCCCCCTCGTCCATGCTTCCTTCTTCCAGCTGATGTTGGATCTGCCGGAACTGCTGATAGGCATCTCCGATCTGCTTCAGGACGGGTTCCAGCTGCTCCATGCAATAAGCATCCAGCACATCCAGATGTTTTCGCTTATTTAGCAGGGACTGGTGCTCATGCTGCCCGTGAATATCAATCAGTTCCTCCGCCAGTTCCTTACAGATTCTGGCACTTACCGTCTCTCCGTTGACCTTGCAGATACTGCGGTTTTCCTGGATTCTCCGGCTGATGGTAATGATCCCGTCATCCTCCGGATAAAGATCCAGTTCTTCCATTTTCTGCCGGATTCCCGGACGATTCGTTTGAAAGACCAGTTCCACCAGCGCATAATCTGCTCCGTTGCGGATCAGATCTTTTTCTGCTTTGGCTCCCAATGCCAGACTGACGCTTCCGATGATCAGGGATTTACCTGCTCCGGTCTCACCGGTGAGAATGTTCAAATTCGGGCCGAAGGTGATCTCCGTTTCATCGATCAGAGCCAGATTTTTCACATGTAAACTTAAGAGCATATTTCCTCCTTTGCTCTCTCCCAAAAAGCTTTATGACTCCATCGTCTCCCTTATTTTACGCATAACGACCTGAGTGTCTTCCACAGTACGGATCGCCATCATAATCGTGTCATCTCCTGCAATGGATCCCACAATCTCTTCAAATTTCATGGCATCAATAGCGGCAGCTACTGCCATTGCCATACCCACACCGGTCTTAATCACCAGAATATTCTGTGCGGAATCCATGGATACGAAACACTCTTTCAGAACACGGATGTACTTGTCTCCCAGATGACTGTCATCCTGCCGTAAGACCGCATATTTCTGCCGGCCATTTCCCGTTGGAATTTTGGTGAGTTTCAATTCCCGGATATCCCTGGAAACGGTGGCCTGTGTCACCGCAAAACCATCTTTTTTCAGATACTCTGCCAGTTCCTCCTGGGTTTCGATATCATATTTTTCAATGAGTTCCACTATTCTGATATGTCTGGTCTGTTTCATAATTCTCCTTTACTCTCAAACGTTAGCTCATTTTTTTGTGTAAGACCTGTAAAAAACTCTCCTGATCCAGCTTTACAAATTCCACATGCCGTGGGCTGCAGGTGATCATAATCCGCTCACCTGTCTGGAAAGGTACTTTTGTCGTTCCGTCAAAATTAATTTCCGCCTCCTGCGGTGCATCATCCCTTCCATAGGGAATCTCCACGGAAATCACATCCTCCGGGGATAACACAATGGTTCTCGCATTGGTGGTATGGGGACAGATCGGTGTCACCAGAATGATCTTGGCCCGTGGCTCCACAATGGGACCTCCCGCCGACAAATTATAGCCGGTAGAACCGGTGGGTGTGGCAAGAATAATGCCGTCCGCACTGAAGGTCAGCAGTAATCTGTTATTTACATATACTTTATACGCAATGATCCGCAGAGAACCTTTTCTGGAAATAACGATATCGTTCAAGGCATCAATCTCGTTTCCAGCGATGGTTCCCCGTAGCATCATTCTTTTTTCCAATTCATAATCATCCTGAATCAGACGCTCCAGCGCCTCCTCCAGACGATTCTGTTCAATTTCTGCCAGATACCCCAGCGTCCCCAGATTCACACCAATCACCGGGATTTCCAGTTCCACCGTGTCTCTGGATGCCTGCAAAATGGTGCCGTCCCCGCCTAAGACCAGGATACCTTGGGTTTCTCCGGGAATTTTGGCGGCATCCGTGCGGATATCCCCCTGCTCTGACTGCTCCTGCACCTCGCAGGTACAGCCGCGTTTTTCCAGATAGGTACGGATTTTCTTCGTCGTGGTTCTGTCCGGATCTTTCTGGTTATTGGTAATCACATAAAAATGTTTCATGACTTGTCCAAATCCTCATGGGCTGCTGCCACCGTCCGGCGAATCAGTTCCTGTAACGGTTCTTTGTAAGAACAGCCACTTTTTTGTTCCATAATTTCCCGCAAAGCTTTTTCTGCCGACTCCTCGGTACAGTCTGCCAGTTCTGCGTTTCTCTCCGGGTCTTTTTCCAGATAAACCAGATACTCGATATTTCCCTCCGGTCCCTTAATGGGAGAAAATTCCAGGTTCAGGATGTAGAAACCGGCAAGATCTGCGAAATCCAGAATTTTGTGAACCACTTCCTCGTGAATTTCCGGTTCCCGTACCACGCCTTTTTTTCCAACCTTCTCTCTTCCTGCCTCAAACTGGGGTTTAATCAAACAAACCATCTGCCCTCCATCCTTTAAAAGATTTCTGGCCGGCAGTAAAATCTTGGTCAAAGAGATAAAGGACACATCCACGGAGGCAAAGTCCAGTTGGTCTGCAATATCCGCCGGGGTCATATAGCGGAAATTGGTCTTTTCCATGCAGACCACCCGCTCGTCATTGCGAAGTTTCCAGGCAAGCTGTCCATGTCCCACATCCACGGAATAGACCTTCACTGCACCATTTTGTAACATGCAATCCGTAAAGCCTCCGGTGGACGCTCCGATATCCATGCAGACTTTTCCATCCAGGGTCAGCCCAAACCGGTTCATCGCCTTCTCCAGTTTCAGTCCGCCTCTGCTCACATATTTTAAAGCAGTTCCCCGCACCTCGATATGTACCTTGGACTCATCGAAACTTGTTCCTGCCTTATCCTCTCTCTGTCCGTCCACAAAGACATCCCCTGCCATAATGACAGCTCTTGCCTTCTCCCTGGACTGTGCCAGTCCCTGCTTCACCAACAGGACATCCAGCCGTTCCTTCATCGTCTATCCCTCTCGGTTCTCTACACTCATAATTGTACGGGCAATGCTTTCCCCGTCCAGTCCCAGTTCCTTTTTCAACAATTCTACATTGCCATGCTCCACATAAGCATCCGGAATGGTCAAGGTCAGCAGTCTGGCAGGAAGTTCCTGTCTGTCCATGCTTGCCCGTACTTTCTCCCCGTAACCGCCGCTTGCCACATTTTCTTCCATGGTGACAAACAAATGGTGAGCTTTCGCCGCCTCTGCCAGCACTTCCTCGTCAATGGGTTTCACAAACCGGGCATTGACAATGGAACAGGGTACTCCCTGCTCTTTCAACAATTCCCGTACTTCCAGAGCCGTTTTTACCATACTGCCCACAGCTAAAAGCACCACACCGGATTCCCGGCATATCCACTCTGCTTTTCCCAGTTCGATGGGCTCCCGATACTCCCGTAACCTGTCAAAAGCTTCTCCCCTGGGGTAACGTACCGCAATAGGCGCTCCAAAATTCACCGCGAATTTCAACATATCAGAAAGCTCCCATTTATTCTTGGGTGCCATAATATGCATATTGGGAATGGAGGACAGGAACGATAAATCAAAAATCCCCTGATGCGTCTCTCCGTCACTTCCCACCAGACCAGCCCGGTCAATGGCAAAAGTTACCGGCAGATTCTGGATACAGACATCATGTAAAATCTGATCATAGGCTCTCTGCAAGAAGGAAGAATAAATCGCCACAATGGGGCGCATGCCTCCCGCTGCCAGACCAGCCGCAAAGGTCACCGCGTGCTCCTCCGCAATTCCCACATCGAAAAAGCGATCCGGGAAAATGTTATGGAACCGTTTCAGTCCCGTTCCGTCCGGCATGGCTGCGGTAATTGCCACCACCCGTTCATCCCGCTGCGCCAGTTTCACCATGACGGTAGAAAAAATATCCGTATAATTCGCCTTGGTTCTGGGATGTGCCGGTAAACCATTTTCAATTAAGAAAGGCTCTGTACCGTGAAACCGTGCCGGATGACGGATGGCAGGCTCATAGCCTCTGCCCTTCTGGGTCATGCAGTGGACAATCACCGCACCACGCACCCGCTTGGCATCTTTAAATGCCTGGAGCATCTCCGGGATGTTATGTCCGTCCACCGGTCCCAGATAAGTAATTCCCATATCCTCAAAAAACATGCCGGGAATCATCAGATGCTTCACACCGGCTTTCGCCCGGCGGATTCCCTGCACCATGCCGTCGCCGCCCTTATTCGGCAGGCTGCGCAGGGTATTGTAAACCCCTTCCTTCAAATCCAGATACTTGGTGGAAGTCCGGATATTGTTCAGATATTTGGACATGCCCCCAACGTTCTCGGAGATGGACATGTTGTTGTCATTTAACACAATGATAAAGTTTTTTTCCAGCTTGGAGGCATTGTTTAACGCCTCATAGGCCATGCCTCCGGTGAGGGCTCCGTCACCGATGACCGATACCACCGTGTAGTCTTCTCCCCGGATATCTCTGGCTTTCACCATGCCCAGCCCCGCAGAAATGGAGGTGGAGCTGTGACCGGTATCAAAGCTGTCACAATCACTCTCTTTCCGTTTTGGGAAACCGCTCATGCCTCCGAATTTGCGCAGGGAGTCAAAGCCCTCCCGTCTGCCGGTGAGCAGTTTGTGGGTGTAGGATTGATGTCCCACATCCCAGATAATCTTATCCTTGGGAAAATCCAGGGACAAATGCAGTGCCATAGTCAGCTCCACCGTACCCAGGTTCGGTCCTAAGTGTCCCCCGGTGACACTGATTTTCTCAATGAGAAACTCCCGGATCTCCTGTGCCAGTAACCCGTAATCCTCTTTCTCTATGGACTTGATATCATTTGCCTTTTGTATTTGTTCTAACAGCATATCTGCCCGCCTACTTTTCTCTTGTAATCAACCAGCTTACCAGTTTTTCCAGAAATTCGTTCCGCACATGTTTGCTCTGTAACAGCGAAAGTGCCTCTGCGGACATCCGTTCCACATCCGCTTTTGCCTGCTCCATTCCATGAATATGAACATAGGTCTGCTTATGATTTTTCTCATCGGAGCCGATGGGTTTGCCCAGTACCTCCAGCGTGCTGGTGAGGTCGAGGATATCATCCTGAATCTGGAAAGCGATTCCCACCTGATGTCCCACCAGTTCCATGGTTTTTATTTCTTCTTCCCCGGCGCCTGCCATCACAGCCCCCATCATCAGGGACGCCTCGATTAGCGCGGAAGTTTTGCATTCATAAACGAAGGTCAGTTCCTCTTCAGAAAGGAGATGTTCCTCCTTCTCAGCTTCCACATCCACCACCTGACCACCGATCATACCGTAAATTCCTGCCTTGTGGGCAAAAATCCTGCATGCCCGTAACACCCGTAAAGGGTCTGCTCCAGGCTGTTCTGCTGCAGATAACGCCGTTTCATAAGCGGAATTCAACAGGGCATCTCCTGTCAGAATTGCCATTGCCTCCCCGTAAGCCACCCAGGTAGTCTTTTTGCCCCGGCGGTACTCGTCATTGTCCATTGCCGGAAGGTCATCATGCACCAGGGAATAGGTGTGGAGCATTTCCATGGCCGCCATCAGCGGTTCGATAGGTGCTGTGGGAGCCTCTGCCCCTGCAAACATCCGGTAAGCCTCCAGCATCAGCATGGGGCGAAGCCGCTTGCCTCCCACCATCACGCTGTAATCCATGGCATCCAGCACCGTCTTCTGAAATCCCTCCTGTTTCGGGAGTGTATCCTCTAAGATCTTTTCAATACAGGAAACCCGTTCCTGCAGCTGTTTTTCAAAATTCATCCAAATCACCTGCTTCGTTTAAGCTCCGTACTTTCTTTTCCACCATATCAATCTTGTCATGGCAGGATTTCAACAGACGCATGCCTTCCTCATATTTGGTAAAGGAATCCTCCAAGCTGATAGAATCCGTTTCCAGACTTTCTACTGTCTCCTGTAATTTCTTAAAGGTCTCTTCCAGATTCATTTCTTCCATCCAAAGACTCCTCCCATTTCATGCTCCGGGTTTCCTGCACCGTGGCATCAATCCGTCCGTTTCCCACATAGACGCAAATGGCATCTCCCGGGTTCACATCGGTAATATCCTTCAAGGTTTTCCCCTCCCCGTACGTGCTGTAGGAATATCCCTGTTTTAATTTATCCAAAGGGGACAAACCTTTTAATTTTTCAAAATACACATCCCATTCGTGTCGGCTGCCTGTCAGTCTGCGTTCCATGCTGCTTTGCAGCCGCTGCGCCAACTGCTTCATCTTGTTTCTTTGCTCTGTGAGTTTCCCCTGGGGACTGACATGCTGTAACTGTAACTCCAGATTTCGATACTTAAGCCTGGCTGCCTCCAACCGGTTCTCCATGCAACGCATCAGCTCATCTTCGCAACCATCCAGGGTGAGAAGGAACTGATTCACATCATATACTGCCAGTTCTGCTGCCGCCGATGGAGTAGGTGCCCGTAAATCTGCTACATAGTCGATAATCGTGGTATCCGTCTCATGTCCCACCGCAGAGATAATGGGAACACAGCAGTCAAACACTGCCTGTGCCACGATTTTTTCATTGAAAGCCCACAAGTCCTCAATGGAACCACCGCCCCGTCCCACAATCATCACATCCACACCCAGCCTTTCCAATGCATGGATACCGTTGACCACGCTCTGCGCTGCCTGATCGCCCTGGACGATCGCCGGGTAAAGAATGATCTGTACATAGGGGTTGCGCCTTGTAGTGATATTGATAATATCCTGTACAGCAGCTCCCGTAGGTGCTGTAACTACGCCCAGTTTCTGAATAAAACGGGGAATGGGCTGTTTATATTCCGGGGCGAACATCCCCAGTTCTTCCAATTCTTCCTTTAAACGTTCAAAACGTTCATACAGTACACCGGCTCCATCCAACGCAATCTGCTTGGCATACATCTGGTATTTTCCGTCTCTCTCGTACACATCGATGGTTCCAAATACGACGACCTGTTGGCCTTCTTCCATACGGAACCTCAGTCCCGCCCGGTTTCCGGCAAACATAACGCAAGCGATGGAACCCTTCTCATCCTTTAACGTAAAATAAATATGTCCCGAAGAATGATATTTGCAGTTGCTCACTTCGCCCTTAACGAAGATAGACTGCATCATAAAATCCTGCGTGAACATATTTTTGATGTAAGCATTTACCTGTGCGACTGTATAAACGTTTTGCATTGCTTTCCCCATAACAGTTATGTCTATGCTATTTGCTATGCAAATTTGGCTAAAATGCCATTCACAAATGCAGGTGATTCATCCTGTCCGAATTTCTTTGCCAGTTCCACTGCTTCATTGATGGCTACAGAAGCCGGAACGGTCTCGTCATGCAGGATTTCAAATACTGCCAGACGCAGAATGGTCAGTTCCACCTTGCCCATGCGCTCTGTTGTCCATCCGGATGCCTTCTCATTAATCTGCTCATCAATAAAAGGAAGTACATCCATGAGCTTCCCATATTTTTCATCAATGTATTTCTGATCCTGCTCGGAAGCGGATTCTGTCTCTTCAAAAAACAGTTCCTTCTGCTCCGGCATATCTTCCGGTGCATTAAACTCCACGCGAAACAGCAGTTTAAAAATCTGCTCACGCAGCTGTCTTCTACTCATCATCTCTCTCGTCCTATCTGTTCTGTGGGACATGTACTCCTGCGATGCGGATATTTACATTCGCCACTTCTAAGCCCGTCATGTTTTCAATGGCACTCTGTACCTTGCTCTGCACCTTCTGACAGGTTGCAGGGATATTATAGCCATACTCCATCATCACTGCCAGATCCACATATACCTTCTTCTGGCTCATCTCAACCTTGACACCCTTGGACAGTTTCTTCATACCCACACGGCTCATCAGTTCGTTCGTGATGTTGTCTGCCATTGCAGATACGCCCTCTACCTCGGTGGCTGCCAGGCCGGCAATCATTGCCACTACATCATCTGCAATCTTAACACTTCCGATATTTCCATCCAGTTCCTTTTCCATCTGCTTTTCCACCTTTCCATTTATCACATTATATCAAACCCCTGTCACTTTGCAAAGCCTTTTATTTACGGAATCCATACCCCGATGGTGTACTGGGCGCTGCTGTCATAATAGGCAAGTACCCCATCTTTTGCATCCAGATAGGAAAAGACATTCTGCTTTGTCAACAGGTATTCCTTCATCTGCTCATAAAGCTGATGATCACTGCATTTTAAAGTGACTACGGCTTTATCCTGCTGCACTGCCCTGTCAAACAGCCGTTGCAGCTGCTCCGTGTCAATCTCAGTAAAATAAGCCCCTTCCCGCACATAGTAATTGTCCCGCATGCTGTCGCATACCGGCATGGGAACTACATTGTCAATGCGGTGAGTCACCAGAAGCTGACTGGTAGTCACTCCCAGATAATCATAATTCATGGTGGGAGTATCTGACTCCTCATACTCTCCGCTGCCTTCCTCCATCTGATAAGATGCGTCTCCCCAGGTGGGATCCACATAATACCAGTCGCCGTCCATCTGTACCAGATCCCAGGCATGTCCGTCACCATTCTCTACATAGCCTAATACCAGAGTGGCCTCCAGCCCTGCCTCCTGTACCAGATACTGTAAGGCCTTGGCATACCCTTGACAGACGCTCTTTCCGTTTAAAAAAACGGAACAGATATTCTGGCTGTCCGGTGCATCCAGCTGATACTGTGTGTGTTCAATCACATATTCATACAGGTACCTGACCGTTCCGTAATCATCCATTCCCACAGGCATCTGCTCAAAAATTTCATCCACCAGCGTCTCAATTTTCTCCTGCCGCTCTGCAATTTCTTCTCCATCATAGATATAATTGCCGTGGAATGTAATCTGTGTAATCTCATTTCCGGTCTTGTACTTCGTATAGGTATATCCGTCCACATAAAAGATCTCCGGATGATCATTTATCACACACTGAAACACTTTGGAAAGCGTAGTCTCGTCCACTGTTGACAGATCCGACTCCTGCTCCCTGTTTTCCAGTCCCTCCAGTATCTCGTCATATAATGTCTTCTGATCCACCGGCAGGGTATCATAAGCATAGCCGGTACGGTGACATACCTGCCGCGGAACACCATTTTCCACCTTCGTCTCCCCTGCGGCAGCACGTTCCCGGGACTCTTCCGGTTCTTCACTTTTCCTGTCCCAAAGTTCCTGTTCCTCCGGCAATATTCCATCTGTAGCGCTTTTTTCCTGTGGAATCTGTGGGAGTTCTTCCGCATATGGATCGCCTTTTCCGGTGACCCAGGTATAACTCAAAAAAATTAACGCACACAGTGACACCAGGACTGCGACAGAGACAAGCAGCTTCTTCATTCACAACTCCTTTTAGCCACGACCAAATTCAGACAGAACCAATCCCTTATTTCGGTCCAGAACCATGCCCACACTCCAGGCATTGACAAATAACAATAAAGGATTGCCCTTTAAGTCCATAATTTTCTTCATATCGGAGGTTCCGGTCAGTTTGTCCAGATCCACCTCTTCTTTATTTTCAATCCAGCGGATATGCTCATAGGGCAGATTCTCCAACCGGATTTCCACATTATATTCATTCTCCAGACGGTACTTCAGCACATCAAACTGCAGGACACCCACTACGCCTACAATAATCTCCTCCATGCCGGAATTCACCTCCTGGAAGATCTGAATGGCACCCTCCTGGGCAATCTGGTTGATTCCCTTTACGAACTGTTTCCGCTTCATGGTATCAATCTGGCGAACCCTCGCAAAATGCTCCGGCGCAAAGGTAGGGATTCCCTCATACCGGAACTGGTCCTTAGGACTGCACAGCGTATCTCCGATGGAAAAGATTCCCGGATCAAAGACACCGATAATGTCTCCCGCATAAGCCTCATTTAAGATTTTACGTTCATCTGCCATAATCTGCTGGGGCTGGGACAAACGCATCACTTTGCCACTCTGGATATGCTTTACTTCCTTCTGGGCATCAAATTTTCCGGAACAGATACGCATGAATGCGATTCGATCCCGGTGTGCTTTATTCATATTGGCCTGAATCTTAAACACAAAGGCGGAAAATTCCTTTTCGGCGGGCTGAATCAGTCCGATATCCGCTTTCCTGGGAAGAGGCGGTGTCGCCATCTGTAAGAAATGCTGCAGGAAAATTTCCACGCCGAAGTTCGTCAGTGCAGAGCCGAAAAACACAGGTGTCAGTTTACCGGCACGCACTTGTTCTAAATCAAAGGCTGCACTGGCACCATCCAAGAGTTCGATTTCGCCAAACAGTTTCTCTTTGGCTTCCTCCCCTACATAGCTCAACAGCTTGTCCTCATCATCCAGGGCAATTTCTGTTGCCTCACCTTCCTTGGTTCCCTTCTCGGTGTCGGAGTAGGTGATGACACAGGATTTCTGTCTGTCATACACACCCTTAAAGCCTTTTCCGGAACCGATCGGCCAGTTCATCGGGCAGGTAGCAATTCCTAACTCCTTCTCAATCTCATCTAACAAATCAAAGGTATCGTTGGCATCACGATCCATTTTATTGATAAAAGTAAAAATAGGAATACCGCGCATTCCGCAGACTTTAAACAGTTTTCTGGTCTGCGCCTCCACGCCTTTGGATGCATCAATGACCATCACCGCAGAATCTGCCGCCATCAAGGTACGGTAGGTATCCTCCGAGAAATCCTGATGTCCCGGTGTATCCAGAATGTTGATACAATATCCGTCATATTCAAACTGCAATACAGAGGAAGTTACAGAAATACCTCGCTCCTTCTCGATTTCCATCCAGTCCGAAACCGCATGTCTGGCTGTCGCTTTTCCCTTTACGCTTCCTGCCAGGTTAATCTGTCCGCCATAGAGCAGGAATTTCTCCGTCAGTGTGGTTTTTCCGGCATCGGGGTGGGATATGATAGCAAAGGTTCTGCGCCTGTTAATCTCTTCCGTATAATTTGCCATTGTGCTGTTCCTCCATCAATTAAATATCACTTTCAACCTTTCTATACTATCATATCCCTGCCCTTTGTGCAAAGCATCATCTGCTTAATTTGCCTTAATTTGTGCTGATTATGATATTTTCCGGTGCTATACCGGTCTTACGCTGCACAATATCCTCGATCTGGGCACATTTTGCTCCGGTTAGCTCCTCATTTGCCACAACCACATCCACCGTGTTTCCGGTAATGCTGACTACCACATCCTCAAACCCTTTCGCCTCCAGCAAAAGTTCTGCCGCTGTCTCCATCTCTGCAATCCGGGTCATGGCTACCATGGTATCCACGGCCGACTGTTTCTGGGTTTCACTCAACGCCTCGTTGTTGATAATTTCCAGAAGCGTTTCTTTGTTCCGGGCTCTGGTCTGCTCCTTGGAAAGCTTCGCCCCCGCCAGAGAGGAGACCGTCGTAGTGGAGGTAAAGACTGCCTGACCGGGAATCTCCCCCTGGCCTAAGTCCTCCTGCACATTTTCCTGGGGCACATCCACAGAGGCAAGGGCATCTTCACTTCCTTCTGTAACACCTGCTGCCTCCAGATCCGCCGCACTGTCCGTGAGCATACCGCTCTCCAGATAGTCCTGGGTGACCAGATCCGGATCGCTGTCCAGACTTTCAATATCGGTAACACCTGCTGCCTCCAGGTCCTCTGAGGAAATATCCAGCATACCGATTTCGTCCGAGGCCGCATTTTCCACCTCTCCTGCCGTGTAATTTTCAACTACAATGCCACTGTTTAACACCTGCTCCGAGCTTGCCGGTGTGGCTGTCAGTTCCTCTTTTGAAATCTTTCCCTGAGCAAAATGGAGATACCCCGCCACGCCGATCATAATTGCCAGCGCCGTAATCATCACCTGGTTCTTTTTACATATGCCTTTCATTTTCTTCTTCCCTTCTATCCGGTTTTCATCTTGACTACTATTACTTTATGTGCTTCCACATCAAATAATGCTTCCAAAAGTCTGGTAATCTGTTCTTTTACCTTTGCATTTCCTGCTCCCTGGGCAATGACCACCACACCCGTCACTTTCGGCGCCGACTCCCGTACCACATAGGGTACCTGCCTTCCCTCTGCATCGGTGTAAAACACCGTGGATTCCGTGCTGGAATAGTCCTGTATCTGCCGGGTGCCTCCCCCACTGTCCTGCTCTTTTGTGGTACTGGTCTGTAGCGGCACATCCTTCTCCACAATGGTTTCCCCGCTGTCCTCCAGCGTAATCATCACCTTCGCCTTTCCCACCCCTTCCATCTGGGACAAAGCAGTTTCCAGCCGTTTCTCCCAGTATTCCCCGTAGGAATCCGCCGTACTGTCCGTCTCCGCGGAAAACTCCCTGCCTGCCCCCTTGGATTCCTCCCCCACTGCCGGAGCATTTTTTCCTGAAGTGCGCTCCACTGGCATGGCAATGATGAGAAGTAACACCCCCACCAGCGCCAGCACGATATAGTCCTCCTTTTTCCATCTGTCCATCCGCAGTTTCTCCCTGATGGTCTGCTTACTCATGGTCTGCCTCCTGTTTCCCGATTCGCTCCACTTCGATGAGGACAGGGAGAATTTCCCCCTCTGTCTCCCCCTGTGTTTCCTCTCCGGTTTCCGTTTCCGCCTCTGCCTCCTGTAACTGTGCACTCCAGTAGCTTTCTGACTGTTCCCACAACTGCTGCCGGATTTCCTCCGCCCGGACTTCCAGTTCCCCGGATGTCTGCCCGTAAAAATCCGCCTCCATCTGGATGCTCTTTTCCGCAATCTGACCCCATAAACTGTTTCCATCCTGCCCCACCATGGAAAGCACCAGCCCCACCAACTGGGCACCCAGCAGAATTGCCCCCAGAAACCGCACATATTTTTCATAGGGCGTAGATGCCGACAGCCTGCAAAGTGCCGTCACACATAAGGAAAATACCACCAGCCTGCTCATTGCCGCCATCTTCTATCCTCCATTGGTCAATAAAACAGTAAGGGCAATAAAGAGAAAAAACACGGTCATGGCAGAAAGTAAAAGCTGGAACAAAAGAGCGCCCCCTTCTCCCATCCGTTCCATGCAGTGGACACTCCGGTTGTCCTGAAACAGCCCCAGCAAAATGGCATCTGCCTTTAAAAGTAAGGTAAACACCCCAATCATGCACAGGGGAACGATTCCCAGTAACACCAGCAGAATCACCAGGGCAATCCCCACCCCGTTTTTTACTAAAACCGCGGCTCCCATGGTGGTCTGCCATGCAATATCCGCCGCGTTGCCCAGCACGGGAATACTGGCAACCATTTTCTGAAAGGCAGAACCCGTAAGGCTGTCCACCGCAGGCTGGATGGCGTTTCGCACAAAGGTGATGCCACACACGCCCCCTAACATCCACTTCATCCCCCCCTGGAGCAGACTTTTCATCTGATCAAGGAGGGTGTTTAACCGCTCCTCCTCCCACAGCCCATTCATCAGGGACAGAAGGACATACACCTCTAACGCCGGGAGAACCAGGCTCCGCAGCACCTTTTCCACCAGAAATAAAAAGAATAAAGCACTGCCATAGGTTGCCGTGGCGGTGGCTCCCCCCGTTGCCGTGCCCACAGAAAGGCAGAACGCCGGGATACAGAGCCGGAGAAACAGCACCATCTGGTTTAAAAATTCCACGGCAATCCCCTGCATGCTCACAAACGCTTTGATGAGAATGCCCATCATTGCCACATAAAAGATGTAATACCCCGTGTCCGCAATCTGGTGGTTGTGGAAGGAGGCGGCGAAAATCTGGTAAAAAGAGGCGATGATTCCCAGGGTCAGCAACAGTAAAAATAATTCCCAATAGGAAGAAACACTGCTTTTTACCCCCTGGAGAATTCCCTGCCACAGATAGTCCAGTCCTGACCTTAGATTTCCCTGTAAAATTTCCTGCAAAAGCCGGGAAAAGGAAAGGTTCCAGCCGGGAAATTGTCCGTCCACCTGGCTTGCCAGTTCCCCCAGACCATAGAAATCCAGATAATCGGTGATGTCCACGTTTCTCCTCCTTTCGCCTACCAGATGAGGGATTGTATGCTGGTAATCACCCCATAGATAATGGGAATTCCCGCCGCCATGATGGACAGCTTTCCCCAGAGTTCCACCTGCCCTGCAATGGCACTCTGCCCTGCATCTTTACAGATGCCGGAACAGAATTCGCAGAGATAGGTCACCCCAATCATTTTCACCAGAATTTTTAGATACTCTCCGTTGGTTCCCAGATAGGCTGCCAGCCCCTGAATCTGCTCTAACACTCTGGAAAAGCCACCCACCGCCGCCCCGAAAAGCAGGATGCAGATTCCCATGGCAAGCAGGTAACTGAATTCAGGTTTCGTTCCTTTTAAGAGCAGAATCAGCCCCACGCCCATCACACTGATGATACAAATTTCAATCAGATTCATTTTCTTCCTATCTTTTCCTCACACAGAAAACAGTTTCTGCACCAGAACAAACAAGTCATAAATATAGGGAATCAGCCACATCAACACCAGAATCAGCCCCGCCAGACTTACCAGAAACGCCTGTTCTTCCCTTCCGCTGTGCTTGAGCACCTGGCTTAAGATGGTCACCAGAATTCCCACCGCCGCAATTTTAAAAATCACACTTACACTCATGTTTCCTCGTTTCTCCAGGGCTTTTCCCTACCATAAGAGCAGCAAAATCGTCATGCCCGCTCCCATGGAAAGCCCCACCCTGACTCTATTCTGATTCTCCAACTGTTCCCGGTAATGCTGTAGAATCTGTTCCAGCTCCCCGCAGGTTTCCTGGAGCAGTTCCCTGCAAAGCTGTGTGTCCATCACTTCCATCCGCTGTCCCAGTTTTAAAAGGCAGTGTTGAAAGGATTCCGGCACAATATCTTTTTTCAGCACCGTGCCCATTTCCTCCTGCCAGATATGGGAAAAATCCTCCCCAAGATTTTCCTCCATCCGTTCTGTCACCCGGCATAAGCCTTTAGAAAAAGCATCTCTGCCTGTCTCTCCACACTGCCAGCACACCTGGGGCAGTGTAAAGCGCCCAAAGCCGATTTCCCCACTCATCCTGGTGAGCACATAAAGAATTTCCTGCATATTGGCAAGTTTTTTCCGCCCGGTAACCGCCAGCGTCCACCCGGTTCCCAGACTGCCCAGAAGGAGCAGGGCTCCCCCAGACAGGCGTAACACCAGTGCCATCATGTTCCTGCCTCCACCGGTGCAAAGGTGCCATCCAGTATCTCCCTGATGCCAAAGCCTGTTTCCTTCCGTTCCAGAAAAATAAACCGGTCAAACCACTGCTCTTTCAAAATGTCTCTCAGAAAAAGTTTCCGTTTCACATCCTCTACCGTCTCTCCGTGGATGGTGGAAAACACTTTGCACCCAGTGGCAAAGGCGGCATGGAGTGCCTCCGCGTCAGACCTTGTCCCAATCTCATCCACTGCCAACAACTGGGGTGACATGCTGCGAACCAGTAACATCATTCCCTCCGCCTTGGGACAGCCATCCAGCACATCCGTGCGTCTCCCCACATCATTCTGGGGAATTCCCAGGTAGCATCCGGCAAGCTCGGAGCGTTCATCCACCACTCCCACCTTTTGCCCGCTCCCATAGCTGGTTCCGTCAGAAATCAGTCGTACCAAATCCCGGAGCATGGTGGTTTTTCCTGCCGCCGGGGGCGATACCAGGAGAACATTCAAGGGCTTTCCCTCTTTGTATATGTAAGGAAGAAGTTTTCGTGCCACCCCCTTCTTCTCTCTGGCAATACGGATATTGAAATACTGCACTTTTTTAAAGCCGCCCATGGTGCCATCCTGCCGGAGAATCACCTGCCCCGCCATGCCAATCCGGTGCCCACCGGGAATGGTGACATAGCCCTGGCGCAGTTCCTCCTCGTAGGCATACAGGGAGTAGTGGCACACATGCTGTAAGATTTTCTGTAACGCCTCCTGGGTCGTCCATTCCTCACTTCCCGTACAAAAAGATTCCTCACTATCGGTGAGCAGCTGTACCGGACACCCCACCCGGATCCGGATTTCCTGTAACTGCCGGGTCTGATTCAGCGTCCCTGTCCAGAACTCTCGCTGCTCCCCCGGAAAAATGGATAAAATTTCCTCCAAAACCACCTTTTCCATCCCACAATCCACACTCCTCGTTTTTGTTTACTCTAATATATGAGACGTTGTCCAAATTATGACTTGTAATAATCAAAGAGGCGCTTGCCGACTCTTTGCGCGCGCGAGCGGTATGCGCAGCATAAACTACTTCTTCGCGAGCTGCGCATCCCCGCGGAGCGTTTTGTATACATAGGAAAGAATTTCCTATATATACAAAAAACCCGGCAATATCTGTAAAAAGATATTGCCGGGGTCTGTTATTCGTTATTCTGTTGTATTATACCAGGTCAGACTCTGTCTCTGCCACATTCTGGTGACGGGCATCACTCACTGCCTGATGGAAACCAGCGGGGTCAGCATTGTACTGACGCTCGATTTCCTCGGAGTAGCCAATCACTGCATCCGGGTACATATTCTGTAACTTGGCTAAGAGCTGCTGTGCCGCATCCTCGTTCTTCACGCTGATGGAATGACAGTGGTTCTTCTCGTTCTCACTGGCGCTGAACACTTTCACCGCATGCTCTTTTCCTACAGTGATAATGCCATACTGTTTGCGGGTCAGGGTATACTGGTATGCCCATACCACATCATTTCCTGCCAGTACCCAGGAGTCTACTCCTTTGACATACAGTAACCAGTCCGGATTCATGCGGACATTTCCGTCTTTTTCTGTTGCCTCAAAGAAACGGTCTAACTGCTGCTCGGTAGCTGCAGGATTTGGGGTTGCTGCAATATAATTGCGAATCTGTTTCTGATAGCCGCCGCCCAGTGCCAGTACCAGAATTCTGATTAACATTACCAGAATGACTGCACCAACGATTGCTGCGACGATTAACCCCTGGGAATTGGTTTTGCCGATTCCGCCATCCACCAAAACTAAAGGCAGGAACTGACATCCGTCCTCCATACCAATCTGGTCATCATCTGCACCTAACTGGTAGATGTAATTACGGTAAAGCTGCTCAGTTTCCTCATCCATTCTGCGCACGGTACCGGAAACGGATACATAAGCACCGCTCCACTGGTAACTTCCATCCTCGTCAGAAAGCATGTCCATGGTATCTTCCACTACAGCATCTGCCATGGTAATGGAACCGCTGGGAACTTCCAGACCGATATAAACGGTCATGTCCTCGGTGTTGATGGGCATCAGATACTCTCTGGATGTGGTTTTATCCGGTTTGCCGGACTCGCTCTGAACGTTTTCTGCATAGTAGTCAACCAGGGTATCCACATCTGCGGATAAGTAACTGCCCTCCAGATTGGAGATATCGTTATCATCCAGGGGCTCAAAGTAGGTAGGTCCCTGAATCCAGAGTAAATAGCTGTGACCCAGAGTCACGATTCCCGCTACCAGAATCGCCACCAGAATGATAATGGTAAATAGTACGCTTTTCAGCGATTTTTTCTTTAGTGCCTGTAACACGTTATGTCCTCCCTCATTTGTCTGCAATAGTAGGTATTTACCATAGAAAAAGCACAACACCAAGATACCTCTCGTCTTATTGTTGTGTTTTTTACTATCCATAAATTACTGGGATTAAACCTGAGCAACATCCTTCATGGAGAAGCTCATACGACCCATCTTATCCTTGCCTAAGCATACAACAGTTACTTTGTCGCCCAGTGTCAGGACATCTTCCACGTGCTCGATACGCTCCTTGGCAATCTTGGAGATATGTACCATACCTTCCTTACCAGGTGCAAACTCAACAAACGCGCCAAACTCTTTAATGCTTACAACAGTTCCCTTCAAGACCTGACCTTCTGCGAAGTCCGTTACAATGGTCTTGATGTAATCTACTGCTTTATCCATCATAGCGGCATCCGTGCCACATACGGAAACCTTACCATCATCAGTGATATCAATCTTCACACCGGTACGGGCAATGATCTCATTGATGGTCTTTCCTCTCTGACCAACCACATCGCCGATCTTCTCCGGATCAATGTTGATGGAAATAATCTTCGGTGCATAAGGTCCAACCTCTTTACGAGGTGCAGCAATTGCAGGCTTCATACAGGTATCCATGATGAAGAAACGTGCCTGTCTTGCTCTGGAAATTGCCTCTTCTACGATAGGACGGGTCAGACCATGGATCTTAATATCCATTTGGATTGCGGTAATACCATCGGTAGTACCGGTTACCTTAAAGTCCATATCTCCGAAGAAATCTTCCAGACCCTGAATGTCGGTCAATACCAGATAGTCATCATCGGTATCACCGGTAACCAGACCGCAGGAAATACCTGCTACCATCTTTTTGATAGGAACACCAGCTGCCATCAAGGACATGCAGGATGCACAGGTAGATGCCATGGAAGTGGATCCGTTGGACTCAAAGGTCTCGGATACGGCACGGATTGCGTAAGGGAATTCGTCCTCACTGGGCAGTACCGGCAATAATGCACGCTCAGCCAATGCTCCGTGACCGATCTCACGGCGTCCGGGACCACGGCTTACCTTTGTCTCACCTACAGAATATGCAGGGAAATTATAGTGATGCATATAGCGCTTGGTGGTTACATTCTCATCAAGTCCGTCAACTTTCTGTACTTCTGACAGGGGTGCCAGGGTACAAACGTTACAGATCTGTGTCTGTCCACGGGTGAACATTGCAGAACCGTGTACACGGGGGATGATATCTACTTCAGCAGCCAGAGGACGGATCTGGTCGATGGCACGACCATCCGGCCGTTTATGGTCTTTTAAGATCATCTTACGAACCGTCTTCTTCTGATACTGGTAGACAGCATCCGGAAGTACTGCAAGCCATTCCTCATTGTCTTTAAATGCCTCTTCAAACTTGGCCGTGATCTGACGGATATTCTCCTCACGAACCTGTTTCTCATCGGTAAATACCGCATTCTCCATCTCGTCAGGGGTAACGATCTTCTTCATCTCGTCAAACAGCTCCTGGGGAACAGCACAGCTTACATACTCATGCTTGGGTTTACCGCATTCAGCTACGATCTGATTGATAAATGCGATGACTGTCTGGTTCACATCGTGAGCCTTATAAATAGCCTCGATCATCTTTGTTTCCGGGATCTCGTTGGCACCGGCCTCGATCATGATCACTTTCTCGGCAGTAGATGCCACGGTCAGCTTCAGATCGCCTTTGACCCACTGCTCCTGGGAAGGATTGATGATGAATTCGCCATCGTTCATGCCCACCTGAGTCATGGCACAGGGTCCATCGAAGGGGATATCAGAAATACAGGTTGCAATGGAAGCGCCCAGCATGCCAACCAGTTCAGGACGGCACTCCGGATCTACTGCCATTACCATACAATCCAGGGTTACATCATTACGGTAATCCTTGGGGAATAAAGGACGCATGGGGCGGTCGATAACACGGCTGGTCAGAACTGCGTTTTCACTTGCCTTGCCTTCTCTTTTGTTAAATCCTCCGGGGATCTTGCCTACTGCGTATAATTTTTCTTCGTACTCCACACTCAGAGGAAAGAAATCAATTCCATCTCTGGGTTTCTCAGATGCGGTTGCTGTACACAGAACGGTGGTGTCACCATACTGCATGAATGCACAGCCGTTTGCCTGTTTGCCGACTCTGTTGATGTCTACCCGCAGAGTACGACCGGCTAACTCCATTGTGTAACTCTTATACATTCGTTCTACCTCTTTCCACGCACAAAAAGGCGGGGAGTCCACCGGACTCCGTACCGCCCTTTCTTTTTCCTACTTTCTTAAACCTAATTTTTCGATCAGCGCACGATATCTCTCGATATCTGTCTTCTTCAGATAAGCAAGTAAGCCGCGTCTCTGACCTACCATCATTAACAGACCTCTCTGGGAATGATGATCCTTGGGGTTCTGTTTCATATGCTCGGTGAGCTCCTGGATTCTGGCTGTCAGTACAGCTACCTGTACTTCCGGTGAACCGGTATCTCCCTCCGTTCTTGCATACTCTTTGATGATTGCTGTTTTCTTTTCCTTAGAAATCATTTTTATTTCCTCCTGTAAATTTAATTTGCACCGGATACCAGGCAAAAGGTTGGAGTTGTCCATTCACTGGGTATCGGCATTTGTAACCATACTTGAACAATATAACATATCCTGGGATTCATGTAAACCCTGAATTTTACTTAATCAGTAACTATACCGCACTCCATTCGCAGAAAGCAAATTTGCATGGCTCTGAATCGTTATCTTAATCATTGATGATCTGCACGGCTTTGATAGGTGTACGGTAATTATAGCTGGAAATCTTGATTCCTGTCTTGGGGGAGCTGGCATGGATCACCTGTCCGTTTCCAATGTAAATAGCCACATGGTTGATGGATCCGTTTTTTCCATAAAATATCAGATCACCAGGTTTCAGTTCACTCATGCTGATCTTTCTGCCGGAATTTCCCTGGGAAACGGAAGAATGAGGCAGGTTATAGCCGTATTTCTTGAAGATGCTTAACACAAAGCCGGAGCAGTCTGCCCCCTTCGTGAGGCTGGTTCCGCCCCAGACATAGGGATTGCCCAGAAACTGTTTCGCATACTGTACCAGATCCACCCGGACATCCGATACACCCTGTCCGTATAAAAGTTCTGTCATGGTGATGGCTTCATTTAGCTTTTCTTCCACCTTCACATACTCTGCTGACACATAGACCTCTTCATCGTCCAGATAGACGCGGACCCATTCTCCCTCCACCTCTGCGACTTCCAGCTGTTCGCCGTTGGGAATCTGGGTAATAACCGGTGCGTCCGTACTAGGCTCTTCCCGCACCCGCAATGCATCGCAGGTAACAATGGCTGTCAGAGTCAGTTCCTGTACTGCCAGTTTCTTGGCTTCTGCACCGGTAGCAAGGTAATCCATACTTACATAACCCTCTACTTTACCGGAGGTGATATGTGCCCAGCCGTCCTCGATCTTTAACACTTCACAGGCTGCATACCGGGGCAGCTTACCCACCAGTTTGCCATCGGTGGAAGGGTTTTCCCGGATGTTTAAGTTATTGTCTGTGGTGTTGGCAATGCCCAGTACATTGTAGCCATAACCGCTGTTTAAGTCTTTGGCTGCCGCAATGTATTCCTCTGTAGTTTTATTTTGTGCTTTCAAAAAACTTGCCACACCGGCAGTGGAGTTATCCCCATTGGTATCTTCCGTGGCTGCGGTGATGGCAGAGCTGCTTCCTGCTTCCTGTGCCTGTACCGGTTCTGTTGATAACAGCATTCCTGCTGCCAGAATCAGTGCCAGGATTTGTTTTCTTCTATTTAAAATATTTTTATTTTTCATTT
>CAKRNW010000011.1 GCA_934371505.1 uncultured Lachnospiraceae bacterium | reverse complement strand
TTGACAACACAGGGACAGCTTTCGGCTGTAGGTACCATTGTCAGCGCAGGATATGGTTTTATATGTGGGGCTTATATGCCGATTTCAAATTTTGGTTCAGGTCTTCAGAAGGCGCTGTCTTATCTTCCGAGTACATATGCCACTTCATTGATTAAGAATCATATGCTTCACGGAGTTTTCAGGGAGATGGAGAGAAAACATTATCCGGATGAAATGGTTGAAGCGATAAGAGACACTCTTGATTGCAATCCGGTATTTCATGGAAATGTGGTAAGTGTAAATCAGATGATTGGCATTATGATGGGAAGTATAGCTGTATTTGGAATTATTTATTATTTTATTACATTGCAGCCAGAGGGTGAAGGCGGACGATAGGTTAAAACTGCCGGAAAGAAAAAACCATTTCTGTCAGATCCCAAATTCCTGCAGTATAAGGGATTCAAGGTTTGCGATGAAGCGGACAACGGGATTCAGCTATGGTGTCTGCCATTTACAGAGTAAAGAAGAAGCGCAGAACGCACCTACTCCGGTTACAACTTATGCGTTGTTTTATGATGGGGCATATTTAACCAACGAGCAGATGAATGACAGGAAATTTTTGAAACTGTTATCAAAGTAAATGAAAAACAGATGGTGGATATCATAATCAGAAAACAGGCTTTTGTTCTTATTTTCTCACATTTGAGGATGGTGCGCGTATTGAAATCATGAATCTACCGGAAATGGCTGATTTACCGAAGAAACTGGCTCGCACTGGATATTCACATATAGCTTTTAGCGTGGGAAGCATAGAAAAAGTGGATGCATTGACAAGACCTGTTTCGTCATTGCCCATAGACTTTCCGCCATCCGCAATGCCAATTTGATTTTGGTGGTAAATGAGGGTAAGATAGTGGAACAGGGAACCCATGAGACACTGATGGAACAGAATGGCTTTTATGCCTCCCTGTACCATGCACAGTTTGAATAAAGAAAAGGAGTCAGAAAATGATGTCAGAAAAATTAAAGGTATTGATGACAGAACGTTTTATTTTCAGAAATATTAAACCGGAGGAAACCCAGGAGGCGATTGACATGGAGCAGATTTGTTTCCCGCCCAATGAGGCATGTTCACCGGAGCGGATGCGGGAGCGGATTGCCCGTGCGCCCGAAGTGTTTCTGGTGGCGGAGGACAAAGAGACCGGAAAGCTGGCAGGCAGTATCAACGGACTTTCCACCAAAGAGACGGTATTCAGGGACGAGTTCTTCCTGGATGCCGGGCTTTATGACCCCGATGGGGAAAACATTATGTTATTGGGAGTAGATGTGCTGCCGGAGTACCGCAGACAGGGACTCGCCCAGGCGATGATGGAGGAATATGCCAGACGGGAGCATGCAAAAGGCAGAAAGAAACTGCTCCTCACCTGCCTGGACAGCAAGGTGGGCATGTACGAAAAATTCGGTTTCACCGACTTAGGACCCGCCAACTCCACCTGGGGCGGGGAAGAATGGCATGAGATGACCAGAGACATTTGAAACAGCAGTAAAACATTTGCCAGCATTGTTCACAGAATTTTCACAAAAAAAATAGCACTCACCTCTTGACAGTGCTAATAATAGATGTTATATTACATGTAGAACAAAGGAAGAGAGAAAAGATCGATCCCCCTGGTTCAGGAAACAAGGTTAACAAACATAGACAGATTTAGAAAAGGAGAGATGACTTATGTTAATGCCTAGTATTTTTGGAGAGAACTTATTTGATGATTTATTTGACTTCCCGTTCTATGATGACAGGAATGAGCAGAAGGTTGAGAAAAAGCTGTATGGCAGACATGCTAGAAATCTGATGAAGACAGATATTAAGGAAATGGATAACGGCTATCAGTTGATCATTGATTTGCCGGGATTCAAGAAAGAAGAGATTCATGCCGCACTGGAAAATGGTTATCTGACCATCAGCGCAGCCAAAGGTTTGGACGAGGACGAACAGGAGAAGGAATCCGGACATTACATCCGCAGGGAGCGTTATGCAGGTGCTTGCGAGCGTAGCTTCTATGTAGGCGACAGTATTTCCCAGGAGGATATCAAAGCAGAATTTAAGCATGGTATCCTGAAAATCTTCGTTCCTAAGAAAGAAGCCAGACCCGCTGTAGAAGAGAACAAGTATATCGCTATCGAAGGGTAACCACAGCTTCCCAGGGACTTTCACAACGCCCGGCAGTAACGCCGGGCGCTTTTTTTGCCATTTTTCTCCCGGTATTGCATTTCTTGTTGCTATTTAAAAATAAAGGAATTAAAATGAAAATGATAAATTTTTTGGAAACTTTAGATTCAGATAGAATCAGAGGGAGATTAAAATGAACTACGACGAGAAAGTATTTAAAGAGAAGGCAAATAAAAAAGCAAGAAGAATCTGGCTGGTATTTGCCATTCTTCTTACAGCCAATTATGGTGCAGATGTTTCAAACGGACTTTATCCCTCCAACCAGTATCTGGTGTTCGTCCTGCTGTGCTGGATCCCTTTCCTGATTGGTGACATTGCGATGCGGGTGAAGGGAAAGACCACGGATATTTATAAAAACATACTGGTAACCGGATATGGAATTTTTTACACTTTTCTTATGTGTACCACGGCATCTCCCATTTCCTTTACCTATATCCTTCCGGTGATCAGCCTGCTGGTATTATACAAAAACCGGAAGTTTATGATTCACTGTGGGATTGCCAATGTGATTAGTGTCATTGTCAGCGATGTTTACAGAGGAGTGGTTCTGGGATGCAATACGGCGGCAGATATGAAGAACTATCAGTTACAGGTAGCATGTCTGCTTCTCTGCTATATTGGATATGTCATGTCAATTCGTCACTTAAATGAATCGGATGGTGCCCTGACCGACAGCATCAAAGCAGATCTGCAGCGTGTGGTAAATACGGTTGAAAAGGTAAAAACCGCATCCAACACCATTATGAACGGAATTACCGTTGTGCGGGAGCTGGCAATCGAGAACAAGCATGGCTCTGATGTGGTGATGTTGGGCTTAAACGAACTGACCGATAACAACCAGAGATTACAGCAGCAAAGCACCTCCTCCAAGGAAATGACTACAGATATCAGTGATCGTGTCAGACAGGTGGCAGGCATGATTGATGAGATGGTGGAACTGACCACAGAATCCGGCAGGCATGCCCAGAACAGTTCTGTGGATTTGGAAGGACTGGTAAAGACCGCGGGAACGATGGCCCAGCTGTCCTCTCAGGTGGAAGAAATTCTGCAGGAGTTCCGCACGGAGTTTGGAACGGTGCTGCAGGAGACAGGTAAAATAGACAAAATCTCCGGACAGACAAATCTTCTTGCATTAAATGCCTCCATTGAGGCTGCCCGCGCAGGAGAAGCAGGAAAAGGCTTTGCGGTAGTAGCCGATGAAATCCGTACACTGAGCACAGAGACAAAAGCATCTTCCAGTCAGATCGGTGAGGCATTAACCCGATTGGAAGATATCTCCGATAAGATGATGGCGGCGATGGAAGAAACCATCAGGCTGATTCAGCTGACACTGGAGAAGGTGACCATCACTGGAGAAAATGTAAATAAAATCACAGGGGATTCAACCAGGTTAGGAGATCACATTCAGGCGATTGATGCGGCTATGAAGGAAGTGGAGACTTCCAACCGACAGCTGGTCGATAACATGGAGCAGGCTTCGGATATTGTGGAAGTGATTACGGAGTGTATTGGAAACTCCAGTGAGATCAGCAAGAAAATGCTGAGTAAATACAACGAGAGTGCAGACAATATCAATAATATCGAGGATATTATTCAGGCATTGATGTGTGAACTGGGTGTCGGCGGCTTTATGGGTGTAACGGATCTTCTGTCCGGAATGAAGGTCAGAGTGACAGTTGGAGAAAATGCCAGGAGTTTTCATGGAGAACTGCTTGAGCGGAAGGACAATACCTTATATCTGTCACTGAAAACGGACCAGGCTTTTCCGAAGCCCGAGCCCTGTTCCTTGCAGGTGACTGTGGGAAATGTTATCTATAGCTGGGAAAGCGCCCAGATAAGCGGAGGGGAGAAAACAAAAGAGAAATTTGAAATCCGGCCGAATTCCAGACCACGTATTTTAAACAGACGGAAATATCCCCGAATGGATGTCACCAATACCTGTCTCATTACGATGCAGGACTCCGGTGAAACCTTCCGGGGAAAAATGGATAACATTAGCGCCAACGGTTTTGCTTTTCTTGTAACAGCATCTGCTTTTACCCAGAGTAAGGGCAAAACAGTTCATGTAAAAATTGATAATTTCCCTCTGAAAGACCATGCGGAGGTGGAGGGAACTATCATCCGGTGCTCTGACAACGATGGTATTTATATTGTAGGCTGTCAGATGCCGGAGGATAACCGCCACATTATGGAATATGTGGAGGAACATTTAAAGGAAGGCGTGGATACCTTTGAATAATTAACCGATATATTTTTTCAAAAGTTCGAAGGTGTTTTCGATACCGTCTACATGACTTCGCTCGTAACCGTGGGAAGCATAGACACCGGCACCAATCAGGCCGTGGCGGACATCGTAGCCTGCAGTCAGTGCTGCATCCGCATCAGACCCGTAATGGGGATAAACATCCACAGCAAAATCTGCACCTGCAGCGGTGGCAGCTTCAATCAGGGCTCCTACGACATCATAGTTGTAGGGACCTCTGCTGTCTTTGGCACAAATGGATACCTGATGTTCTGTGCATTCCAGACCTTCTCCTACACATCCCATATCTACAGACAAAATCTCACGGACATCACTGGGAACCGTGCCACAGGCTCCGTGTCCCACCTCCTCATAAACCGTAATATGCTGATAAATCCGGCGGGAGGGGGTTATCCTTTCTTCTTTCATCCACTTCGTAAGTCCCAGCAGGATTGCAACACTCAGTTTATCATCCAGGAAACGGCTTTTGATATAACCACTTTCTGTGACTCTCGTTCGTGGATCAAAAGCCACAATGTCTCCCACCATGATGCCCAGGGCTTCCGTATCCTCCTTGGTCTTTACATCCTCGTCCAGTACCACTTCCATATCATCATATTTGCGCTTGGTATCATCGAATTTTCCGTTTACATGGATGGAGGCATTGACCAGCTGAAAGGTTCCCTCGTATTTCTTTCCTTTCCTGGTGAGAATACGGCAATTTTCTGCCTCAGCATTGTTGGGATTCATTCCTCCCAGAGGAGTCAGGAGCAGCCTTCCGTTATCCTTGATGGCAGCGACCATGGCTCCCAGGGTGTCCACATGCGCTTCCAGCAGAAGGGCATTGTTTTCTTCGACCGTATCAGCAGATCCTAAATCCGCCAGTACACCGCCTTTTACGGTGAGAGCGGCGCGGCAGCCTAAGTCCTGGTAGGCTTTACATACATAGGCAGCAACCTCTTTCGTGTAGCCGGTGGGGCTATCAATAGAAAGAAGCTGTTTCAGCTGTTCCAACATGTAATCCATATACTTCTGATTTTCAGCTTTCATTCTTTTATTCCTTCACTTTATTATTTTAGGTATATAGTTCAAGGTATGTGGCTCTGTCAAAGTTCATCGAAAATAGAGTTTGCTTAAGGTGTGAAAAGACAACAAAAACAAGCAAAAAAGACAAGATATTTTCGACAAAATGGCGAAAATTTAAATATAATATAGTATAACACGTTATATACATTTTGCAATGGTGACGGAATAGTTTTGACATAGGGGGATTTACCATGAGAAAAGAACGAAGTTTGAAATGCAGGAAGAGCAGACTGTCAATTCTGTCTTTGCTATTTTTTTGTGACAGGGCTATAAAGTTTCCTTTCATTGTTCCGATATTTATAGTAACACAAACAATCAGAAGGAGGAGTAGATATGCGTATTGAGGCTTATACTCAGGTACAGCAGATATATAATGCCCACAAAACCAACAAGGCTCAGAAAGCTTCGAACGTAAGCTTCTCTGATCAGCTCGAACTTTCCAGCATGGGAAAGGATATGCAGGTTGCCAAACAGGCAGTACAGAACAGCCCGGATGTCCGGGAGGATCTTGTTGCAAAGTATAAGGCACAGATCCAGGACGGAACCTATCAGGTGAGCAGTGAGTCCTTTGCGGATAAGCTGATCCAGCATATGGAAGAAGCATAAAAGAGATAAGGAGAGGATATCCTAGTGGCAAGTATTATTGAAAATCTTGTTTCTGTTCTGGAACAGGAAAATAGTGAATATGAACAGCTATTGGGATATTCCCTCAAAAAAACTCCGATTATTGTGGCAGGGAAGCCACAGGAGTTAGAGCAGATCACGGAAGACGAGCAGATTGTTGTCAATCGGATTCAGAAGCTGGAGAAGGAACGCCAGAAGACGATGAAAGAGATTGCAGCAGTCATTAACAGGGATGTTACCACAATCAGGCTGCCGGATATTATCCGTATTCTGGAGAGGCGGCCTACGGCACAGAAGCAGCTGGCGGAAGTGTATGACAAACTGAAACAGACCGTACATCATGTGGAGAGGATCAATAATCAGAACAGGGAATTGATTGCCAATGCACTTGAAATGGTGGAGTTTGATTTAAACCTCCTGCAGGCAGCCAGAAAAGCGCCGGAAACTGCCAACTATAACAGAGGCGCCTATAGCACGGGCACCACCTTTGATATGGGAGAAGGCAGCTTCGACGCGAAACAATAGTAAGTTGAGGTGATAGCGATGCCATTGATGGGATCCCTTTATGTCGGAACTTCCGGACTACAGGCCAGTCAGAACTCCTTAAATACGACTGGACATAATATTACAAATACAGATACAACCGGGTATACCAGACAGCAGATTCTGTATAATACCCGTCGATACAATACGATTCTTAAATCTACAGCCAAGATCTCCAACGAACAGGTAGGTCTTGGTGTCCAGTATTCCAAAACAAGAGCAGTCAGAGATGTTTTCCTGGATAAGACTTATCGAAAAGAATCAGGCAGAAGTATGTTCTATCAGACTTCTACAGATGCCCTGGACGAGGTGGAAACTTTACTGGGAGAATTCAGTGGTGAAGAGTTTTCTGAGGGAATTGCCAATTTCTGGAAGTCCATCCAGGAGCTGGTAAAGGATCCTACCAGTTCCACTATTCAGGGCTTATTTGTACAGCGTGCATCACAGCTTACCGAGCGTGCAAAAGCAGTGTACGATGGCATGGTAGATTATCAGAATAAACTAAATACCACAGTGACCAGCCTGACGGAAACCATTAACAGCTATGGACACCAGATTGCAACACTGAATGACCAGATTGTACATATTGAGGCAGGCGGCGTAGAGACACCGAACGATCTTCGTGACCAGAGGAATTTATTGCTGGATGAACTGGGAAAACTGGTAAACATGACTTACACGGAAAATGCACAGGGTTATGTCAGCATCCAGATCGAAGGGACAGATTTCCTGAAAGGTGACCAGGTTTATGAAATAGGACTTGCCACGGACGGCACCACCGGCTTTGTCACTCCCTACTGGAAATTCGGTGCAAAGATGCGTACCGATGAGGAGGGAAAGGACTATCTGGATATTTCCAATGCCAGGGTGTTTGACCTGACCAACGAGATTTCCACCGCCATGAATTCGGATATCGGGCAGCTGAAGGCAGTCCTTCTGGCGAGAGGTGACCGCCATGCCACCTACAGGGACATGGAAGATTTGGACACCTATAACCGGGATATTTCCAAGTCTGTCATTATGAACGTAGAGGCAGAGTTCGACCAGATGATGAACCGTCTGACTACCACCATCAATGATGTGCTGGAAGGCGCAGGCTATCAGCCTCTGTTTGTGGCAGTGGATGCCAAGGAGGGCTTTACCACCACCAACACCATCGTAAATCCCTGGTACAAGGATTCCCCCTCCAATCTGGGATTTATGAAAGCAGACGACAAAGCAGATTACGAGACCGCCGCGAAACTGGCGGAGGCCTTTCAGAATGAGAAATGGACACTCAATCCCAATGTGGCCACCAAAGTCAACTTCGTCCAGTATTACAACAGCCTGGTCACCCAGGTGGCAAACTCCGGCTATGTATACAATGCACTGACGGAAAGCCAGCAGAACACCGTAAGCTCCATCGAGGAGGCGAGACAACAGATTGCCGGAGTTTCCACCGATGAGGAATTACAGTTTATGGTGATGTTTCAGAATGCGTACAATGCATCCAGCCGTTACATCAACGTAGTAGACAGCATGCTGGAGCATTTATTAAACTCCATGGCATAATAAGGAGGTGGCACGATGCCTTCCCAGTTTTTCGGATTAATGATTGCCGGCAGCGGACTCAGAGCAGCCAATGCCGCATTGAATACAACCAATAATAACGTAGCCAATGCATCCACAGAAGGATATAGCCGACAGACGGTGGTGCAGGAAGCGAATGCACCTCTCCGGACCTTTGTGAAATACGGATGCGCCGGTGCCGGGGTGCAGACCATCGCCATTGAGAGAAACCGCAGTGAGTTCTACGATGCCAAATACCGCTCCAACAATACCAGACTGGGTGTTTACGAGATTAAGCAATACTACCAGATGCAGGTGCAGCAGTATCTGAAGGATGACGGAAAAACCGGCTTCTCCACCTTGTATGGCAAGATCAGCAATGCACTGCAGAACATTATTACCAACGGTGCGGATTCTAACCCGGTGAAAAAAGACTTTATCTCATCCCTGTCCAGTATGGCTGAATATTTCAACACTATGGCAGCGGATTTGAACAAGATTCAGAAGGATATCAACGACGAAATCAAGCTGACCACCGATTCCATCAATTCCATTGCCAGCTCCATTGCGACGCTGAATCAGCAGATTAATGTCATCGAGATGACGGGGACTACGGCCAACACGTTAAGAGATAAGCGTGATTTACTCATTGACCAGTTATCCGAACTGGTGCATGTGGAAACCCAGGAAAGTCCCATTATGGATCCCAACGACCCTGGCAGAGAGACGGGAGGAACCCGTTACCTGGTAAAAATCGCCGGAGGCCAGACTCTGGTGGACGGCTCCAGTTATCAGCAGCTGGAGTGTAATGTCCGGGACTGCAGAGTGAACCAGTCCGACGCAGACGGCTTGTATGACATCAGCTGGACCAATGGCAATACCTTTACCATGACCAATCCCTCCATCGGCGGTAAACTTCAGGGACTGATTGAGATGCGTGACGGTAATAACAACTATTATTTCAATGGAAAAGTCACAGATGTACAACCTGGAAAGCCGGGGTATCATTCCCTGACTGTACAGGTGACTGACGAAAATCTTCTGGATTTGAACAAATCCACATTACCGAAAACCGGAACCATCAACCTGGGCAATAAATCCTATGCTTACACCGACTGGAAGTTTAACGAGGCGGATGGTACTTACACCTTTACCATTGATGATGCCAAATGTGATTCTACCATTGGAGCCAATGCGACGGGCTTAAAGGCACAGGTAGGGGACAGCTACGATTACCAGGGTATCCCCTACTACATGGAACAGATGAACGAGTTCCTGCGCAGCTTTACCCAAAAATTCAACAAGATTCTGCAGGATGGTTACACTTCATCCGGCGGAAAAGGAACCTGGGTATTCACCGGGAAAAAAAACGATGGCGGGCAGTTTGATATGGGACTGGATGCCAACGGTGAGATTGATAAGAATAAATACTATCAGATTACCGCATTTAATTTCCAGATCAACCAGGAGCTGATTGATGACCCGTCCAAGCTGGCAACCAAAACAAATCCCAGTCTGGGTGTGGATGCCTATGATGTCATCACCAATCTAATCAAGATGATGACAGATAAGAGCGGCATGTCCTTCCGCGGAGGCTCGGCGGGAGAATTCCTGGATTGTCTTCTGTCCGATGTGGCGTTAAATGCCAGCAGTGCAGAGACCTTTACCAAAACCTTCGAGGGCATTAAAAAGAGCGTGGATAACCAGCGCCTTTCCGTCATGGGTGTGGACGAGGAAGAAGAAGGCGTACAACTGGTACGCTTCCAATATAATTATAACCTGGCTTCCAAAATGATTCAGGTACTGTCAGAGGTTTATGATCGTCTGATTCTGGAAACCGGCGTATAACGGAGGAATTGTCATGAGAATTACCAATAGTATCATGCAAAACAATACACTGTATAACATTAACAACAACAAAGTGGCAGAGGATAAATTAAGCAGCCAGATGTCCACCGGTAAAAAGGTAAGCAAGCCCTCCGATGATCCGGTGGTGGCAATCCGTGCCCTGCGTCTGCACACCAACGTGACTGAGGTTAAGCAGTACTATACCTACAACTCCTCCGATGCGGAAAGCTGGATGAAAACCACACAGGATGCCATGTCCAACCTGACGGATATTATCAACAATCTCTACGAGCAGGTGGGAAAGGGTGCCAAGAAGGGAATGCAGAGTTCCGATTTGAAAGTGATTCAGGAAGAAATGGATTCCCTCGTCCAGGAGTATTATTCCATTGGCAACACGGACTATGCGGGTCGTTTCATCTTCACCGGATACCGCACTGATACCCCGCTGACCTTCCAGGAACAGACCCAGGCGCAGTTTAACATTAACGAGGACTTTACCAAGAATTCCATCGATGAGATTAAATATACCGGACTTCATGATCTGGATAAAATCACCTCCGAGAATTTTATGAAGTATGACAGAGATGATTTGGAAGGGAAAAAAGACAGTATTGTAGAAACGACCCTGCACCGGATTCGTCTGGCATATGATACGATCAATGGGAAGGCCCCTACCCTGACTCTGGGGGGGAATCCTCTTACCGATATTACCTGGACAGAACAGGTGGATGATGGCACTGGCAATATGGTAGACCAGGTTAATAAGGCTAAGGTAAACCAGACCATGGTTTCCATCAATGCGGCGGGCAAAGATGCCGCATATGCACCTCTGGGAGACAATGAAATTCGTTTCATCCCGGAAACCGGAGAACTTCTTCTGGGGGATCATGTATACAAAGCAATGATGGAGTCCGATAATACCCTCCGGGTAAATTATGATAAATCCCAGTGGGCAAAGGGAGACTTGAACCCCGAACATTATTTCTCCTGCACGAAGACCGTTCCTAATGGTAATCCGGCAACGATTACATACAATACCGGCAAAAATGGAGAAAATACCGTTGCTGACCAGAAAATCGAGTACGATATCGGCTACAACCAGAAAGTACAGGTCAACACCAATGCCTACGAGTGCTTTGACCCCAATATGCAGCAGGACATTAACGATTTACGGGATGCCATTGACCAGCTGGAAAATATTGAAAACACCGTTGCAAATCTGAAAGAGTACCGCACCAAGTACGAGGAAGGCACTGATGAGTACAAGATGCTCACCAGACAGATTGCAGCAGCGGAGAAGGCACACGGCTATATCCGTGATGATGTACAGAAACGGTTTGAACATGCGGTGACCAGGAAACAGGGCTATCTGGATAAGGCGGATCTGGCAATCACCAGCAGCGGCACCAGAAGTGCCCGCCTGGATTTGGCGAAAAACCGCCTGATGGAACAGAAAACCACCTACGAAAGCCTACAGTCTGAAAACGAGGACAGTGATGCCACAGAAGTGACGGTACAGTTAAAGAGTGTGCAGCTTTCCTATGAAGCAGCCCTTCTTGCCACCAGCAAGATTCTCCAGACCACTCTCTTAAATTACCTGTAATCAAAACGGAGCGGGAGCATGTAATTATAAACCATCATGTGTATAGACGCACGGAAATGAGGAAAATTATGAAGATCACTACCAAGAATTTCGGAGAAGTTGTCATTGATGATGACAAGATCATTACTTTCCCCGGTGGAATCGTGGGATTCCCGGATTTGAAAAGCTTTACATTGATCCACAATGAGGAGAAGGATAAGGTGAACAGCGTACACTGGCTGCAATCTCTTGATGAACCGGCGTTTGCCATGCCTGTACTGGATCCTCTTCTTGTGGAGGAAAACTATAATCCTGAGGTGGAATATGAACTGCTGAAACCCTTAGGGGAATTAAATCCGGAGGAAATGCTGGTGCTTGTGACTCTGACTGTGCCCAAGGATGTGAAGGCGATGAGTGTCAATCTCCGTGCCCCGATTGTCATCAATTCGGAAAACCGGCATGCCTGCCAGATCATTCTTGACAGTGACCAGTACGCAGTGAAATATCCGATCTATGAGAAACTGAATGCAAAGAAACAGGAGGCAGGTGCGAAATGTTAGCGTTATCCAGAAAGAAAAACGAAGCACTGGTGATTAACAATGACATTGAAATCACTGTGCTGGAAATCAAAGGAGAACAGGTGAAGATCGGCATCACGGCTCCTAAGAATGTACCGATTTACCGGAAAGAAGTTTATCTGCAGATCCAGAAAGCCAACGAAGAGGCAACCAATACGGAGGGCATTGCAGAATTAAACGAGTTACTTTCCTAGTACCAAAGAGACAGAAAGATGGCTCGAATAGAAAAAGGTGGTAAAACAGTCCTGTGTTTGCCATCTTTTTTCCGTTCTCCCCTTAATTTCCGGAGAAATTAACCGATATTAAATACAGAAAGCGATCCAGATCAACAGATTTTCACATGGAGGTGACAACAATGGCAATAGAACCATTAGGATCAATGATGAGTTTACAGAATCAAAGCACATTGCGGACGCAGTCTGACATCCGCCCTCAGCAGACAGAAAGCACGGATGCAGTTTCTACTGAGGCAGCCAAGCTTGTGGACGCAACGACTGCTGGTGTGGTGGAGACACAGGCACAGCAGAAAAATCCTGACGGACAGACCGGAAACAGTCAGAACGGCGGGAATGATTATATCCAGACCTTTGAACAGAAGCAGGATAAAATCAAAAAAGCAGTTGAACAGATGAACAAAAACATGAACAATTCCGAAGCAATTTTCGGTATTCATGAAGGAACTAACCGGGTAACCATTAAAATCGTGGATAAGGATACCAAGAAAGTCATTAAGGAACTTCCCCCCGAGAAGACTCTGGACATGATTGCCAAGGTTTGGGAGATGGCAGGTATCATGGTAGACGAAAAACGATAAGATTGAGGATAAGATATGACAATTAGAATTACAGGTATGAATTCCGGTCTTGATACCGAGACCATTATCAACGAGTTAGCCAGCGCCAGAAGCCAGAAAGTGACTTCCTTACAGAAAGCACAGACAAAGTTATCCTGGAAAATTGACGCATGGAAAAATCTGAATACCAAAATTTATAACTTTTACACCAATACCCTGAGTGATTTACGGTTAGAGGGAGCCTTCTCCAAGAAAACCACCAGAGTGTCCAATTCCGGTGCAGTAAGTGTTGTAACCAATGGCTCTGCCATGAACGGGACACAGAAGCTGAACATTACCCAGCTTGCAAAGACAGCCTACCTTACCGGTGGTAAAGTAACTGCGAAAGACGCCGGCAAGAGTGTAACTGCAGATACGACCCTGAAGGATTTGGGATTTGCCGGGAATAGTGCGAAGTTCAAGCTTACTATCGGCAGTGAGACCAAGGAGCTGGAATTTAAAGCGGATGCGAAAATCAGTGATTTGGTTTCATCTCTCAAGGACGCAGGATTAAATGCCAGCTTTGATGCCACTAACGGAAGATTTTTCATCAGTGCCGCGAAATCCGGCGCAGCATCTGACTTTACCCTGGAGAACGCGGATGCTGACAGCAAGAGTGCCTTGGAGGCGTTGGGGTTATCAAAGGATGGGCAAGGCGAAGCCCGTGCCACAAAGATTGATGGGCAGGATGCTAATATTCACTTAAACGGTGCTGCGTTTACTTTCGACAGCAACACCTTTGACATCAACGGTCTGACCTTCACTATCAATCAGGTAACTGACCCGTCGGGCAAGGACTCCGATGACACTGCGGTAACGCTTACCACAGAAACCGATACCAGCGGCATTTATGACACGGTGAAGAAATTCATCAAAGAGTACAATGACCTGATCAAGGAGATGGATACCCTTTACAATGCGGCCAACGCCTCCAAGTATGAGCCGCTGTCCAGCGAGGAAAAGGATGCCATGTCCGATACCGAGGTAGAGGAATGGGAGAAGAAGATTAAAGATTCCCTGCTCCGCCGTGACAGTACCTTGAATACCGTTGCCTCCGAAATGAAGAGCAGGATGATGGATGGCTACACCGTAACTGATAAAAATGGCAAGACTTTTACCATGTATCTCAGCAATCTGGGAATTGGAACCATGTCTTATTTCACTGCAGGAGATAATGAAAAGGCACTGCTTCACATCAACGGCGATGATGACGAAGAAGATGCCAACATCAAGGCGAAGAACAACGATTTAAGAACCCTGCTTGGGGAAGATCCCAGTATGGTACAGGAGTTCTTTAATAAGTTGGCCAATGCCGTTTATGACAAGCTAGGCGATTTGATGGCTCGTACCGATTACAGTTCCGCTTATAAGCTGTACAACGATAAGCAGATGGCTACAGAGTTGTCCGGATACGATACCAAGATTAAAGAAGCGCAGAAGAAGCTGAATGATTATACGGATAAATGGTACAAAAAGTTCTCTGATATGGAGGTGGCACTTTCCAAGCTGAACTCAAAGACCAACGCCATTACCAATATGTTAGGTTAATAACGGTTAATAAAACAAACATGGAGGTTCGTTTATGACACCACAGGAACAAATGATGCAGCAGTATAACAGAAGCAGGATTCTGACAGCATCTCCGGCAGAACTGACGCTGCTGCTTTATGACGGAGCAATTAAATTCTGTAATCTGGCTATTGTGGCCATCGAAAAAAAGGATATTCCGGCAGCTCACACCAACATTGTGAAGGTGGAGAAGATTATCGAGGAGTTTCGTTCCACACTGAATCGTGATTATCCGGTGGCTGAGGACTTTGACAGGGTTTATTGCTATCTGCTCAGGAGACTGCAGGATGCCAATGTAAAAAAAGACATTGATATTATCAATGAGATTCTGGAACATCTGCGCAGCATGAGGGATACCTGGAAACAGGTGATGCAGCAGACCAAGGTTTCCTAAGTCTTAGACAAAACAGAATAAACGTGTTAGAATGAAACTGCGGGTGTCTGGAAAGATTACCCGCAGTTTGAGATTATGAGAGAAAGGATATGCGCCCATGAAACGATATCTGAATATGATGATCGAAAGCCTTGAGAAAAAACTGGCAGTGCTGGAGGAAATCCAGGAAGCCAATGTACAGCAGAGTGCGCTGCTTAAGGCCGAACCATTTGACCAGGAAGCTTTTGACAGGACAATGGATGTGAAAGGGGAGCAGATTGAAAAACTGGACAGTCTGGATGAGGGATTTGACAATCTATATCAGCAGGTGAGGGAGCTTCTGCCGGCACATAAGGAAGAGTTTCATGATGAAATTGCCGGAATGCAGGATCTGATTCGAAAGATCTCGGAGAAAAGCGTGTCCATCCAGGTGGGAGAACAGCGAAACAAGGCAGCATTGGAGTCTGTCATTAAGCGGGAAAACGGAAAGCTGAGAGCCATGCAGAATAAAAGGAGAGTCATGCAAAGCTATGCTTCCAACATGAGCCAGCTTAATTTCGTGGATCCGCAGTTTATGGATCGCAAAAAGTAAAAGAGTGAGGAGACAAGCATGCATTACGATTATCTGATTGTGGGAGCAGGACTGTTTGGCGCCGTTTTTGCCCATGAGATGAAACAGAAAGGAAAGGTCTGTCTGGTGATTGATAAGAGAGATCATATTGCCGGCAATGTTTATACCAGGGAACAACTGGGAATTCAGGTACACCAATATGGAGCCCATATTTTCCACACCTCCGACCGGAAAGTATGGGACTATATACAGCAGTTTACAGAATTCAACAATTATGTAAACTCACCCATTGCAAGATACCGCAATGAATTGTACAATCTTCCTTTTAATATGAACACTTTCAACAAAATGTGGGGTGTGGTGACGCCTGCAGAGGCGAAAGCAAAGATTGAGGAGCAGAAGGCGGAGTATGCCGGAATGGAGCCCACCAACCTGGAAGAGCAGGCTTTGACTCTGGTGGGCAGGGATATTTATGAAAAACTGGTGAAAGGCTATACGGAGAAACAGTGGGGATGTTCCTGTACAGAGCTTCCTTCCTTTATTATTCGCAGACTCCCGGTACGTTTCACCTATGATAACAACTATTTCAATGACCCCTATCAGGGAATTCCGGTGGATGGTTACACGAAGATGGTGGAACGGATGCTGGAAGGTGTGGAAGTGCGTTTAAACTGCAAATTTTCCAATCCCTTAGAGGTGGAGCGGAAACGGTGTGAGGGCTGTGCCTTTCCCGGCCAGGTATGCGAACTGGGAGAGACAGACCGGATCACCTGGGATAAACTGGTATATACCGGCCCTGTGGACGAATATTTTGATTACGCTCTGGGACATCTGGAGTATCGTTCTCTGCGTTTTGAGCAAGAAGAGCTTCCGGCGGAAGATAATTATCAGGGAAATGCGGTAGTCAATTACACGGAGCGGGAGATTCCCTATACCCGGATTATTGAGCATAAACATTTTACTTTTGGAAAAGGCCAGGGCACGGTCATTACCAGAGAATATCCTGCAGAATGGAAACCGGGAGATGAACCCTATTATCCGGTGAACAATGAAAAAAATAATGCTTTGGCAGCACAGTACAAGGAACTGGCTGCGAAGGAGAAGAATGTGATCTTCGGAGGAAGACTGGGACAATACCAGTATTATGATATGGACAAAGTTATCGCAGCCGCATTGGATGCTGCGGAGAAAGAAGGCTGAGTAAAAAGGGCGCCCCGTGAAAACGGAGCGCCCTTTGAATTTGAGAGAAATATTAACAGTAACTGTTAAACATCATACCCGTATAAGGACTGGTGACATAAGGATTGGTAAAATTATGCCCGGGATTTTTATATGCAACAACCGTTCGATCTGTGTATTGCATGGGGTTCAGAGAGATCTGGCCGGCTTTTCGCATCAGGGAGGTGGTAAAGTTCCGGATGCCCTGGAAAGCTTCCTTGGAATTTTCATCCAGAGCAGCTTCCTTTAACTGGTCTTTATTTACCTCAATGGAACCATCTTCATTGATATGTAAACCGGCGGGCTCTAAGTCATTTCCATAATGGGAAGACAGACTGTTCATCTCCTGGATCAGACGCTGGCTGCCACTTGCACTGGCAACATGCTCACCGGCTGCCTGCAGGAAGGAATTGTATCCCTGAATCAGGGAAGAAATATTGTCAGTGAGAGATTCCACATCTGTTTTTAAACCGATGTGCGTCTCATTCCCGTCATTGCTGGTATTGTGTAAGGTGACTTCAAACTGATTTCCCACGATAAAACTGTTACTGGCAGAGGTTCGCGGTTCTCCGTTCAGGGTGAAAACAGCATTGGCAGGAGGACGTATTGTATAATCAATACCCAGGTATTCCACGGAACCGCTGCGCTTGCTGGTGTTGGAATCACTGATCCGGAATTGAAAACCGCCGCCGGAAGGAACGCCGGTAGAACTGGAAGTCAGCCGCAGAGAGGTAGCACCTTCATCGTTGGCTACAACATCTGCATTCAGACCGATACTGGCATTATTCACCAGACGGGCCAGACGGTTCTGGACATCCTTGTTTGTCTCACCTTCGTTAATATTATATTGGAATTCATAATTTAAATCGTTGATCAGGATATCAAAGGAGTAAGTGTCCGGTTCGATATCGGCTTTTCCCTCTGGGAGAAAATATCCCATGTTGACCTGGGAAGAAGCCAGGGACTGTACTTTCAGGTCGAAGGATGCAGATGCGGCAGCTTCTGCGCTGCTTCCTATAAAAGAGGCAGTGGCAAGAGATTCATCACTGGAAAAGGCCGCCTTTTTGTTAAGGAGCTCGCCGTCCTCCAGACCGCTCAGTGACGCAATGGTATTGCCTAAAGCCCGGGCACTCTCCTTCATATGCACGGCAAAAGCAGAAGCTTCCCGTACATCCTTGATCAGGTAGAGGGGCGCTTCCTTATTTAATTTGGTAATATTATTGCATACATTTCTAAGCTCGTCTTTTTTGTGGGAATCAAAAGGAGAACTTCCTTTCGGCGAGTATGTAGTCAGATAATAATTATAGATCGCGTTTAAAGCTGATGCCATGGGAGCCTCCTTTCTCCGTTATTGACGCTCACGCCTGAAACATATTCTTACGCAACAAAACAGTAGGTGTTTTGTCACTGCATGAGTTTGAATTGAATTACATCCGTGTAATCAATGGCGGGTCAATAGATACAGGTATCCACTCTTATGTATTTAGTATATCGCATGGAAGTTTCAAGTCAAGAGACGAATCCGAAAAATATTAAAAAATGGGCAAAATAACAACAAAAATGATTGACGGCGGGCTTATCCTGTGGTATCGTAAGTCTACGAGATGAGATTTAGGTCTTTTTTTTATGCTCAAAAATCGAAAAGAATAAGAATAGATGGAGGTGGACCACATGCGTACAAAGATTACATTGGCATGTACAGAGTGCAAACAGCGTAACTACAATACTACAAAGGATAAGAAGACCCATCCTGACAGAATGGAAACCAAGAAGTATTGCAGATTCTGCAAGACCCATACACTGCACAAAGAGACCAAATAGTTCAAGGTGTGAAAGGAGTTCCTATGGGAGGCAACTTTTTTAAAGGCGTTCAGGCTGAATTTAAGAAGATCAGCTGGCCTGACAAACAATCCCTGGGCAGACAGTCTGTGGCTGTTGTCGTCATTTCCGTTGTGCTTGGTGCTGTCATTGCCGCACTGGATTTCCTGATCCAATGGGGCGTGAACTTCATCACGAGTTTATAAGTGAGGTAGCGGCATGGCAGAATCAGAAGCAAAATGGTATGTGGTGCATACCTATTCCGGATATGAGAATAAAGTAAAAGCCAATATTGAAAAGACCATAGAGAACAGACATCTGGAGGACGAGATCCTTGAGGTGCGCGTCCCTTTAGAGGATGTAACGGAAGTGAAGAACGGTGTCAGAAAGACTGTTCAGAAGAAAATGTTTCCGGGTTATGTTCTGATCAATATGGTAATGAACGATGATTCCTGGTATGTGGTTCGTAACACCCGTGGTGTGACCGGATTCGTAGGACCGGGAAGCAAGCCTGTTCCTTTGACAGAGGCGGAGATGAAACCTCTGGGAATTCATATGGAAAATATTTCCGTAGACTTCGAGGAAGGCGACACCATCGTTGTTGTGGCAGGTGCCTGGAAAGACACGGTCGGTGTGGTTCAGCGACTGGATTACAATAAGCAGACAGCCACCATCAACGTGGAAATGTTCGGCAGAGAGACCCCTGTCGAGATCGGATTTGAAGAAGTCCGTTTGATGTAGTATATACACAAAAGCCTTCGGGCGGTTGAGTATAGAGTGGGAGCAGCATAAGCTGCGCCAATCACCACATTTTATTTAGGAGGTGCCTAAAATGGCAAAGAAAGTAGAAGGATACATTAAGTTACAGATCCCTGCTGGTAAAGCTACACCAGCTCCCCCGGTTGGTCCTGCACTTGGACAGCACGGTGTAAACATCGTTGAGTTTACGAAGCAGTTCAACGCAAAGACAGCAGATATGGGTGATACCATTGTCCCTGTTATCATCACTGTTTATGCGGACAGAAGCTTCAGTTTTGTTACAAAGACTCCGCCTGCAGCAGTTCTGTTAAAGAAAGCCTGCAATATCAAGTCTGGTTCCGGAGTTCCGAACAAGCAGAAGGTTGCAACTATTTCCAAGGCTAAATTACAGGAAATCGCTGAGACCAAGATGCCTGACTTAAACGCAGCAAGCGTTGAGGCTGCTATGAGCATGATCGCTGGTACTGCAAGAAGTATGGGTATCACTGTAGAAGACTAATAATATGATTCGGTGGGAGACAAGAGATTGTCGTTAGCAGACACGACTGCATAATACCACCTATAGGAGGAATTTATAATGAAACATGGTAAGAAGTATGTTGAGGCTGCCAAATTGGTTGACCGTGCAACCGCATATGATCCGGCAGAGGCTATCAGCCTGGTAAAGAAAACCGCTACCGCAAAGTTCGACGAGACTGTTGAGGCTCACATCCGTACCGGCTGTGACGGACGTCACGCTGAGCAGCAGATCCGCGGCGCGGTTGTTCTGCCCAACGGAACCGGTAAAACTGTAAAAGTTCTGGTATTCGCTAAAGGTGATAAGGTAAACGAGGCTGAGGCTGCTGGTGCTGATTACGTTGGTGGCGACGAGCTGATTCCGAAGATTCAGAACGAAGGCTGGTTAGATTTTGATGTTGTTGTTGCTACCCCTGATATGATGGGTGTTGTAGGACGTCTTGGTAAAGTCCTGGGACCGAAAGGCTTAATGCCTAACCCTAAGGCTGGTACCGTAACAATGGATGTTGCAAAAGCAATTGCTGATATTAAAGCCGGTAAGATCGAGTACAGACTGGATAAATCCAATATCATTCACGTTCCGGTTGGTAAAGCTTCCTTTACTGAGGAACAGTTGAATGAGAACTTCAACGCACTGATGGGCGCTATTATCAAAGCAAAACCCAGCACTCTGAAGGGTCAGTACCTGAAGAGCGTTACACTGACTTCCACAATGGGACCTGGTGTAAAAGTAAACGTAATGAAGCTGTAATTGAGGTGAAGGAAAAGCCCATGCGGAATCGTGTGGGCTTTTTACATTTATTTTAACCACATAAAACAGGTGGAGGAAATTGGTGATTTCAAAGAAAAAGGGGAAAAGAAAACGTAATAAAATCCTGCTTTTCATGGGTACCCTGTGCGCGGTGCTTGCATGTGGGGCTGTGACTCTGGCATTGCTGGGTACAGGGCTGGAAGGCCTTGGCAGCCTGGAAAATAAAATAGAAAAATGGATGGAACAAGTTACATTCACGAAAAAAAACGAGATAGAACAACCCGAAAACAGTGTCTCCCAGAAATGGGAACAGCTGGGAGAAACCTTGCAGGATGAAGATGGCGGGGAAAATGAGAAACCATCCACTGGAGAAACCAGCAGATATGGGGATATCCTCAATAACCCGGACAGAATGAAAGAAGAAAATATTTACATCAGGGATGCGGTTACCGAAGACGAAGTCACCCTGCTTTTTGCGGGAGATATTCTCTTTGATGACAGCTACAGCCCCATGGTGCATCTGCGAGCAAGAAAGCTGGGCATTGCAGGCGTGATGTCCCAGGACTTGCTTCATTTGATGCAGAATGCAGATGTCTTTATGATAAACAATGAATTCCCTTACTCTGACAGAGGAACACCCTTGGAGGGAAAGCAATTTACCTTCCGTTCAAAACCGGAAAATGCCGGCTTTTTGACAGATATGGGAGTGGATGTGGTTTCCCTGGCGAATAATCACGCCTATGACTATGGGCGGGAAGCACTGTCGGATACCTTTGATACCCTGCGGCAGCTTCATATTCCCTATGTGGGAGCGGGACAGGATATGGAAGAAGCATCCAATGCCGTCTTTTTTGTAGTCAATGATTATAAAATAGGAATTTTGTCTGCCACCCAGATTGAGCGGTTGGACAATCCCGACACCAAAGGTGCCACAGACACCACACCGGGAGTGTTCCGGTGCTGGAATGTGGATGCTCTGTTACAAAAAATAGAAGAGACACGACAGGAATGCGATTACCTGGTGGTATATATTCACTGGGGCACGGAAAATGAGGCGGAGATTGACTGGGCACAGGAAAAACAGGCGGCACAGATAGCTCAGGCAGGAGCTGATTTAATTGTGGGTGATCATCCCCATTGTCTGCAAAAAATGGCACTGGTGAATGGCGTGCCGGTGATTTACAGCCTGGGAAACTTCTGGTTTAATTCCAAAGACCTGGATACGGGACTTTTGCAGGTCACCATTTCCGTGACAGGAGCATTTACACCGAAGGTGCAGTTTATTCCCGCGAGACAGCAGAACTGTGAAACCTATCTGGCAGCCGGACCGGAAAAAGAACGGATTTTAAATGAAATGCGCAGCCTTTCCACCGGAATTACTCTGGATGCGGATGGCGTGCTGGTACAGTAAAATATTGTTGCTGGAATTATCACAAAACAGTTGACAAAACATGGATTACATGCTATGTTATCTAAGGTTTGTTAAGAACCATGCCGAAGACAGTAGGTGCGAAGGAACTTTCCGGAGCGTAAGAGGAGACCGCCTACCGAGGAAAAGAGTTTGGATAAGAACTTTCACCTCTCATGTCTTCATGGGAGGTTTTTCTTATAAGTAAAGACTCCTTTCGGCAAAGCGAAAAGCTTAAAAATCTAAAAGGAGGTAATCAAAATGGCAAAGGTAGAAATCAAAAAACCCATCGTGGACGAGATTTCCGCTAGCATCAAGGATGCGCAGTCTGTAGTTTTAGTTGACTACCGCGGACTGACTGTTGAGCAGGACACCGCTCTTCGTAAACAGCTTCGTGAGGCTGGTGTTACTTATAAAGTATATAAGAACACTTTCATGAACTTCGCATTCAAGGGTACCGAGTTCGAGTGTCTTTCCGAGTATCTCGAGGGACCCAGCGCAGTAGCTGTTTCCACTACTGACGCAACTGCTCCTGCAAGAATTCTGTATAAGTTCGCTAAGACAGCAGAAGCCCTGCAGATCAAAGGCGGCGTTGTAGAGGGAAATGCATACGATGCAAAGGCACTGGAAAGCATTGCTGCTATTCCATCCAGAGACGAGCTTATTTCCAAATTACTGGGAAGCTTACAGTCTCCTATTACCAACCTGGCTCGCGTACTGAATCAGATCGCAGAGAAGGGTGGCGCTGGCGCTTGCGAGCCTGCAGCAACAGAAGAAGCTGCACCCGCAGAGGAAGCACCTGCTGCTGAATAAGCAGTGAGAAATGATTGAAACTTACAAATTTAATGGAGGTAATTTATAATGACTACTCAGGAATTTATTGATGCTATTAAAGGCATGACCGTTTTAGAGTTAAACGATTTAGTAAAAGCTTGTGAGGAAGAGTTCGGCGTATCTGCAGCAGCTGGTGTTGTTGTAGCAGCAGCTGGCCCTGCTGAGGCAGCTGAAGAGAAGACCGAGTTCGATGTAGAGCTGACCGAGGTTGGCGGCGAGAAGGTTAAAGTTATCAAAGTTGTTCGTGAAGCAACTGGCTTAGGCCTGAAGGAAGCGAAAGACCTGGTAGAGGCTGCTCCTAAGGTAATCAAAGAGCAGGCTGCCAAGGCTGAGGCTGAGGAACTGAAGAAGAAACTGGAAGAGGTTGGAGCAAAGGTTACCTTAAAGTAATCTGAGTCACTCAGAAAGAATGATCTTACTCCGTGGACTGCTGTCTGGCAGCCCACGGATTTTCTCTTTTATTCAAAAAATATCCCAAATCGCAAAAAAAACATTGACGGGCTTGACACCTTGTGCTAGAATATACGATGCATTATTGTGGTAATATATGCGCAAATCATGAAGAACGGGGTGAAATGTCAATGGAAAAAAACAGAATACGTCCTATTGCATCCGGCAATAACATGCGTATGAGTTATCAAAGACAAAAAGAGGTTTTGGAGATGCCCAACCTGATTGAAGTCCAGAAGGATTCCTATCAGTGGTTTCTTGACGAAGGCTTACAGGAAGCTTTTGACGACATCTCTCCGATTGAAGACTATAGCGGTCATTTAAGCCTTGAGTTTGTCGGATTTGAACTCTGCGAGGATGATGTTAAGTATTCTATTGAGAAGTGCAAGGAAAGAGATGCAACCTATGCAGCTCCTTTAAAAGTACGCGTGCGTCTCAATAATAAAGAAAAAGATGAGATTACCGAGCATGAGATTTTCATGGGTGATCTGCCTTTGATGACGGCTACCGGTACCTTTGTTATCAACGGAGCAGAGCGTGTTATCGTCAGCCAGCTGGTTCGTTCTCCCGGCATTTACTATGGAATCGGACATGATAAAATCGGTAAAAAGCTGTATTCCTGTACCGTTATCCCCAATCGTGGTGCATGGCTCGAGTATGAGACGGACTCCAACGATGTCTTCTATGTGCGTGTAGATAGAACGAGAAAGGTGCCTATTACTGTGCTGATCCGTGCCCTTGGGCTGGGTACCAATGAAGAGATCCGTGAATTTTTCGGTGATGAGGCGAAGATTGAGGCAAGCTTTACAAAGGACACTGCTGAGAATTATCAGGAGGGTCTGTTAGAGTTATACAAAAAAATCCGTCCCGGTGAGCCTTTAAGCGTGGAGAGCGCAGAGAGTCTCATCAATGCCATGTTCTTTGACCCCAGAAGATATGATTTGGCGAAAGTCGGAAGATATAAATTTAATAAGAAGTTAATGATGCGCAACCGTATCCGTGGCCACATTCTGGCAGAGGATGTGGTGGATGCTTCTACAGGAGAAGTACTGGCTGCAGCAGGTACCAGGGTAACCGCAGAACTGGCTGACACCATCCAGAATGCGGCTGTTCCTTATGTCATGATTCAGACTGAGGAGAAAAATGAAAAAGTGATCTCCAATATGATGGTAGACATTCGTACCTATGTGGACTGTGAGCCTAAGGAACTGGGTATCACAGAACTGGTATATTATCCTGTTCTGGCACAGCTGCTGGAAGAGTATGCTGACAATCCGGAGGAACTGGCGGATGCCATCCACCGCAATGTACATGAGCTGATTCCCAAGCACATTACAAAGGAAGATATTTTAGCTTCCATTAACTATAACATGCATCTGGAGTATGGCATTGGTAATGAAGATGATATCGATCATCTGGGCAACCGCCGCATCCGTGCTGTAGGTGAACTGTTACAGAACCAGTACCGCATCGGACTCTCCCGTCTGGAGAGAGTGGTTCGTGAACGTATGACGACTCATGACGCAGAGGAGGTTACACCTCAGACTCTGATTAATATTAAGCCGGTACAGGCTGCTGTGAAAGAATTCTTTGGTTCTTCCCAGCTGTCCCAGTTTATGGATCAGAACAACCCGTTGGGTGAGCTGACCCATAAGAGACGTCTTTCCGCATTGGGACCCGGCGGTTTGTCCAGAGACCGTGCAGGATTCGAGGTTCGAGATGTACACTATACCCACTATGGACGTATGTGTCCGATCGAGACTCCTGAGGGACCGAACATTGGATTGATTAACTCCCTGGCTGCTTATGCGCGGATCAGTGAGTATGGCTTCGTAGAAGCACCTTATCGTAAGATTGATAAATCCGATCCGGCGAATCCCCGGGTTACGGATGAGGTTGTATATATGACCGCGGACGAAGAGGATAACTATCATGTAGCACAGGCTTCTGCTCCCTTGGATAAAAACGGGTACTTCACAAAGAATAACGTATCCGGCCGTTACAGAGAGGAAACCCAGGCATATCCCAAGACTGCTTTTGATTACATGGATGTGTCTCCTAAGATGGTATTCTCCGTGGCTACTGCATTGATTCCTTTCCTGCAGAACGATGATGCGAACCGTGCGCTGATGGGTTCCAACATGCAGCGTCAGGCAGTGCCCCTGCTCTTTACCGAAGCACCTGTTGTAGGTACCGGTATTGAGGCAAAAGCAGCAGTAGACTCCGGTGTCTGTGTGGTTGCAAAGAAAGCCGGAACCATTGATTATGTATCTTCCAAACTGATTAAGATGACCTATGATGACGGGGGAAAGGATGAGTATCACCTGACCAAATTCTCCCGTTCTAACCAGTCCAACTGCTACAATCAGAAACCCGTTGTATTTAAGGGGAATCATGTAGCACAGGGTCAGGTTATCGCAGATGGTCCTTCCACCGCAGAAGGTGAGCTGGCCTTAGGCAAGAACCCCTTGATCGGATTCATGACCTGGGAAGGCTACAATTATGAGGATGCGGTACTGTTAAGTGAGCGTCTGGTTCGTGATGATGTTTATACTTCTGTTCATATTGAAGAATATGAGGCAGAGGCTCGTGATACCAAGCTTGGACCGGAGGAAATCACCCGTGATGTTCCCGGTGTGGGCGATGAAGCCTTAAAGGATCTGGATGACCGGGGTATCATTCGTATCGGTGCGGAGGTTCGTGCCGGTGATATCCTGGTAGGTAAGGTTACTCCTAAGGGAGAGACCGAACTGACTGCGGAAGAGAGACTGTTACGTGCCATTTTCGGTGAAAAGGCAAGAGAAGTCCGTGATACTTCCTTAAAGGTACCTCACGGCGAATATGGTATCGTTGTAGATGCCAAAGTGTTTACAAGAGAAAATGGCGATGAGCTGTCTCCCGGTGTAAGCCAGGCAGTCCGCATTTACATTGCGCAGAAGAGAAAGATTTCCGTTGGTGATAAGATGGCAGGCCGTCACGGTAACAAGGGTGTGGTTTCCCGCGTGCTTCCTGTAGAGGATATGCCTTATCTGCCCAATGGACGTCCTTTGGATATCGTACTGAATCCTCTGGGTGTGCCCTCCCGTATGAATATCGGACAGGTTCTGGAGATCCACTTAAGTCTCGCTGCCAAAGCTTTGGGCTTCAATGTAGCTACACCGGTATTTGACGGTGCAAAAGAGAGCGATATTATGGACACCCTGGAACTGGCCAATGATTATGTAAACCTTGAATGGGATGAATTTGAGGCAAAACATAAGGAAGAGTTACTTCCCGAGGTGCTCCAGTATCTCTCTGACAACAGAGAACATAGAAAGCTTTGGAAGGGTGTGCCCATTTCCAGAGATGGTAAGGTAAGACTCCGTGATGGCCGTACCGGTGAGTATTTTGATTCTCCCGTAACGATTGGACACATGCATTACCTGAAACTCCATCACCTGGTAGATGATAAGATTCATGCGCGCTCCACAGGCCCATACTCCTTAGTTACCCAGCAGCCTCTCGGTGGTAAAGCACAGTTTGGAGGACAGCGTTTCGGAGAGATGGAGGTTTGGGCACTGGAGGCTTATGGTGCATCTTACACTCTTCAGGAGATCCTGACTGTGAAGTCCGATGATGTGGTAGGCCGTGTGAAGACTTACGAAGCAATCATTAAGGGTGACAACATCCCTGAGCCCGGTATTCCGGAATCCTTCAAGGTACTGCTCAAAGAGTTACAGTCCCTTGGTCTGGATGTGAAAGTTCTCAACGAGGACAATACCGAGGTGGAAATCTCTGAGAACATTGATTACGGCGAGAATGACTACCGTTTTGAAATTGAAGGTGATCGTTTTAACCGTGAGGAGGAGTCCTTCGGAGCTATGGGTTATACCAAACAGCGCTTTGATGATGAGAGCGGAGACATCGTAAACGATGAGGAAGCATTTGAAGAAGAAAGCGATTTTGAAGAGAGCGACGATTACTCAGATTCTTTTGATGAGGAATAAAGGGAAGGAGCGCCTATAAATGTCTGAAAGAACTAACAACGAAGTGTATCAGCCGATGTCTTTTGATTCCATCAAGATCAATCTGGCATCTCCTGAGAAAATCAGAGAGTGGTCAAGAGGCGAGGTATTAAAGCCTGAGACCATCAACTACAGAACTCTGAAGCCCGAAAAAGACGGACTGTTCTGTGAGAAAATCTTTGGACCCAGTAAAGACTGGGAGTGTCATTGCGGTAAATACAAAAAGATTCGTTATAAAGGTGTTGTCTGTGACAGATGTGGTGTAGAAGTTACCAAAGCATCTGTCCGCAGAGAGCGTATGGGTCATATTGAGCTTGCTGCTCCGGTATCCCATATCTGGTATTTCAAGGGCATTCCCAGCCGTATGGGATTGATTCTTGATCTGTCTCCCCGTGTACTGGAGAAGGTGCTGTACTTTGCGTCTTATATCGTACTTGATCCGGGAGAGACCAAATTAGAGTACAAACAGATCCTGTCTGAGAAGGAATATCAGGATGCGAAGGAAGAGTACGGCGAGCGCAAATTCCGTGTAGGAATGGGCGCTGAAGCCATCAAGGAATTGCTTCAGGCTATCGACCTGGAGAAGGATGCAGAGGAACTTTCCGCAGGACTGAAAGAGTCCTCCGGCCAGAAACGTGCCCGTATCATCAAGAGATTAGAGGTTGTAGAGGCTTTCCGTGAGTCAGGCAACCGCCCTGAATGGATGATTATGGATGCCATCCCGGTAATCCCACCTGATCTGCGTCCTATGGTACAGCTGGATGGAGGCCGTTTTGCCACCTCCGATCTGAATGATCTGTATCGTCGTATTATCAACCGTAACAACCGTCTGAAAAGACTGTTGGAGCTGGGGGCTCCCGATATCATTGTCCGCAATGAGAAGAGAATGTTACAGGAGGCAGTCGATGCCTTAATCGATAATGGCCGTCGTGGCAGACCGGTAACCGGCCCCGGTAACAGAGCATTGAAATCCTTGTCCGATATGTTAAAGGGTAAATCCGGACGTTTCCGTCAGAACCTGTTGGGAAAACGTGTAGACTATTCCGGACGTTCCGTTATCGTCGTAGGACCCGAACTGAAAATTTATCAGTGCGGTCTTCCGAAAGAGATGGCGATTGAGCTGTTCAAACCTTTCGTAATGAAAGAACTGGTGTCCAAGGGAATCTCCCAGAACATCAAAAATGCCAAAAAATTAGTTGAGAAATTAGATACCCAGGTCTGGGATGTGTTAGAGGATGTCATTAAAGAGCATCCGGTTATGTTAAACCGTGCCCCGACACTGCACAGACTCGGTATTCAGGCCTTCGAGCCTATTCTGGTAGAAGGTAAGGCAATCAAGCTGCATCCATTGGTATGTACCGCATTTAATGCAGACTTCGACGGTGACCAGATGGCGGTTCACCTTCCTCTGTCCCAGGAGGCTCAGGCAGAGTGCCGTTTCCTGCTGCTGTCTCCTAACAACCTGTTAAAACCCTCCGATGGCGGACCTGTAGCCGTTCCTTCCCAGGACATGGTGCTGGGTATCTACTATCTGACCCAGGAAAGACCTGGTTCTATCGGGGAAGGCAAATACTTCAAGAGTGTCAACGAGGCACTGCTGGCATACGAGAATAAGGCATGTACCTTACATTCCCGCATCCATGTGCGTGTAGAGAAAACTCTGGAGAACGGAGAAGTTATCTCCGGCAACGTAGAGTCCACACTGGGTCGTTTCCTGTTTAACGAGATCCTTCCTCAGGATTTAGGCTTTGTTGAGCGAAATACCAAGGAAGATATGTTGAAACTGGAAGTAGACTTCCATGTAGGTAAGAAGCAGTTAAAACAGATTCTGGAGAAGGTTATCAACACCCACGGAGCAGTACGCACCGCAGAGGTACTTGACCTGATTAAAGCAACCGGTTACAAATTCTCCACCAGAGCATCCATGACTGTATCCATTTCCGATATGACCGTGCCTGCGAGAAAACAGGAGATGCTGGATGAAGCACAGGCAACCGTTGATAAGATTTCACAGAACTATCGCCGTGGTCTGATTACCGACGAGGAGAGATATCGTGCTGTCGTTGAGACCTGGACCGAGACCGATAAAGAACTGACGGATGTACTGTTGGGCGGTCTGGATAAATACAACAACATCTTTATGATGGCTGATTCCGGAGCACGTGGTTCCAACCAGCAGATCAAACAGCTTGCCGGTATGCGTGGACTGATGGCGGATACAACCGGACGTACCATCGAGCTGCCCATTAAATCAAACTTCCGTGAAGGTCTGGATGTACTGGAGTACTTCATGTCTGCACACGGAGCACGAAAAGGAATGTCCGATACCGCTCTGCGTACCGCAGACTCCGGTTATCTGACCCGTCGAATGGTTGACGTATCCCAGCAGCTGATTATCCATGAGACCGATTGCTGTGAAGGCCGTGATTTCATTCCCGGTATGAAGGTAAAAGCATTCATGGATGGAAAAGAAACCATCGAGGGATTAAAAGACCGTATTACGGGTCGTTTCTCCTGCGATACCATTACCGATAAAGACGGAAATGTCATCGTAAAACGTAACCACATGATTACCCCCAGCCGTGCAGCTAAGATTCTCAGCGTTGGAGTCAACGAGAAGGGTGAGCCCATCGAAGAAGTTAAGATTCGTACCATTCTTACCTGTCGTTCCCACACCGGAATCTGTGCAAAATGCTACGGTGCCAACATGGCAACCGGTGAGGCTGTCCAGGTAGGTGAGGCTGTTGGTATTATTGCTGCACAGTCCATCGGTGAGCCTGGTACACAGCTTACCATGAGAACCTTCCACTCCGGTGGTGTAGCGGGTGACGATATCACCCAGGGTCTTCCCCGTGTCGAGGAGCTTTTCGAGGCGAGAAAGCCGAAGGGACTTGCAATCATCGCGGAATTTGGCGGTGTAGCAGCTATCAAAGATACCAAGAAGAAACGTGAAGTGATTATTACCAACCAGGAGACCGGCGAATCCAAGGCATATTTAATTCCTTACGGTTCCCGTATCAAGGTTCTGGATGGCGCAGTGCTTGAGGCAGGTGATGAGCTGACTGAGGGTTCTGTAAATCCTCACGATCTGTTAAAGATTAAGGGTATCCGTGCCGTACAGGATTACATGCTCCGTGAGGTTCAGCGTGTATATCGTCTGCAAGGTGTAGATATTTCCGATAAGCATATCGAAGTCATTGTACGTCAGATGTTGAAGAAGATTCGCATCGAGGAGAGCGGAGATACCGCATTCCTGCCGGGAACTCTGGTAGATGTACTGGATTTCGAGGACATGAACGAAGAGTTACAGAAAGAGGGCAAAGAGCCTGCAACCGGTACGCAGATTATGCTGGGTATTACTAAGGCTGCACTGGCTACCGATTCCTTCTTATCCGCAGCATCCTTCCAGGAGACCACAAAGGTTCTTACTGAGGCCGCCATTAAGGGCAAGGTTGATCCCTTAGTTGGTCTGAAAGAGAATGTTATCATCGGTAAACTGATTCCTGCAGGTACCGGTATGAAGCGTTATCGTAACACCCACCTCAATACCGATGACATGATTGCAGCAAGACTGGCAGAGGAAGAGGAGATTGATTTCTCTGATTATGAGGATGAGAGTTTCCCTGAGGAAGAGATTGAAACGGAAGCAGCCGAGGATACAGAAGCACCGGAGACTGTGGAAACCACCGAAGAATAAAGCAATAGGCAGAAGTAATAAGAATAAAAGAGGCGCTCCCGTAAGGGAACGCCTCTTTATTCGGTTATGACAGGAAGCTTGTCATCATAATCCAACGCACCGGTAGTTATGATTTTCCAGGTGTTGATTTCATAAAAAGAACCTGAAGAATTTTCCGGATACAGAATAGAAAGATGAACATTTAATGTCTGAAGCTCAGAAATAGGGATGGCATAGGTCTTTGAATGCCCCACCCGGGTGAAATATTCCTCAGGACCTTCTACCTGGCTGTAAACCTGTCTTAATGTGGCATCAATACCGGCAATGGATTCTTCCGCCTTGTTGCAGGCATTGTAGTAAGCAACGGTACGGTCTGCGACCTTCGTGGAAAGCTTGCGATCGGCGTTGGCGCTGACCAGGGATAGTGTGGCAAAAGAAACCAGACATAAAGTGACAAAAATCAAAAGAATGCTTGAGGTACCCACATTCATTCCGAAGCCTTTGGATTTATGGTTCATAGGACGCCTCCCGGGGAATATATTTTTGCAAAGGAATCCGATAGAAATCCGCTGTATCGGACACCGTGATTGCGGCATCCCGCATGGCGGGCTGATCCTTCTGCGTGTAGGCGATGGTGATCTGGTAGGTGTGATCAGACAGCCCGGATGGATTCCAATCTTTATCATAAAATAAAGTGAAAGAACAAAGCGTGCCGGAATCGTCATAAGAGCAGGAAACAGGGGTCAGCTGATCAATAAAATAATCAGGAAAACGTTTCAGACTGCCGTCCCCGGCAAGAAATACTTCTGCGAAGTTTTGGGCTTCTGTCACAGCATGATTTAAATGAATCGTGTCCTGACTGAGAACGTGTGCCTTGACAAAAAGCTGCAGGCATACAGCGGCAGTCAGTGCGAAGAACAGGATTGATAAGAT
>CAKRNW010000010.1 GCA_934371505.1 uncultured Lachnospiraceae bacterium | reverse complement strand
TGAATCAGCTCTCTTGTCTCACTGCCATCCTCTGCGGTATAAACCAGCTCTGCTTTTCCTGCACCGGGAATCTTCATTTCAGATGCCTTGTATACATCACCGTAGGCATGTCTTGCGATGGTGATGGGCTTTGTCCAGTTTTTCACATAAGGCTCAATACCTTTTACAATAATGGGAGCCCGGAAAACCGTTCCATCTAACATGGCACGGATGGTTCCGTTGGGACTCTTCCACATCTCTTTCAGATTATACTCGGTCATTCTGGCTGCATTGGGAGTGATGGTTGCGCATTTTACCGCCACACCATACTTCTTTGTGGCATTGGCACTATCCACAGTTACCTGATCATTGGTCTCATTACGGTATTCCAGCCCCAGATCATAATACTCCGTTTTTAAATCCACGAAGGGAAGTAACAGTTCATCCTTGATGAGTTTCCAGAGAACTCTGGTCATTTCATCTCCGTCCATTTCTACCAGGGGGGTAGTCATCTTAATTTTGTTTTCGCTCATGCAAAATCCTCCTTTTCCGTACTGCCTTATTTTTCTTCTCGATAAGCCTCACTTAATCCATGCTTTAACATGTTATTGTAGGCATTAATCATATGTTGGTGTGCCAGTTCCTCTGCCAGATCAGCGTTCTTGGCTTTAATGGCTTCCATAATCTGACGATGCTCGTTGTTGGAGGCGGTACTTCTTGCTTCACTGGATAAGGTTTTCCGACGTACACGCATCACATACTGGTGGAAATCCTTTAAGGTATTTTCCAGCATTTTAGAGTCACATGCCTCGTATAACAGCTCATGGAACCGGTTGTCCAGCTGTGCCATCTGCTCCAGATGATTCTTGCTGGCATGAAACTCTGCAAGGTAGGTATTTTCCTCCAGCTCCTCCATCTGTTCCTGGGTAATATGCTCTGTTGCCCATCTTGCACACAAGCCTTCCAGCCGTGCCCGCATCATATAGATATCCTGCACATCCTTCATGGTGATACCAATTACATAGGCACCCTTGTTGGGGATGATCTGAATCAAGCCCTCCAGTTCCAATTGACGAAAGGCCTCGCGCACAGGAGTTCTGCTTACACCCAGTTCCTCACCGATCGCCATTTCCTTCAGTTCTTCATGTTCTTTGTATTTTCCGTTGAGAATATCTTCTCTTATCTTGGAATATACTCTTCCCCGCAACGAATACTTATCCGTTACTTCCTGTTTCACATCAAAACTCATGATAGTTTTTCTCCACATTTCTGCGCGTTCTCTCAGCGCATAACGAGTTTGTGTCAACCTGTGCAGACACAAATCTCGCAAATTGAAAAATTTTATTTTTCAATTTTGACTCCAGTGTGTTCCTCTATTTTCAGTCCCAGCTTCTCACAGCACTTGTTGATCTCTGCTACCAGTTCTTCATCCGTAAGTACGGTTACACGTCCGCCGGCATACTCTGCATCTACCCATTCCTTCACTGCCTTTACCAGCTCACTGGTCTTCTGCAGCTGGCTTTCCTCATCGTGAAGCTTGTAATAGGTATTCATCCAATGGGCGATGCCTGCCAGTCCGGATGTGTTGGAAACTGCACATAAAACCGGGCGGTTCAGGAATTTTTCTGTATCAAAAATATTGTAAATTTCTTCGTTTTTCAACAAACCATCCGCATGAATCCCCGCTCTGGTAACATTGAAATTCCTGCCCACAAAGGGAGTACGGGGAGGTATATGATAGCCAATCTCTTTCTCATAGTACTCTGCCAGTTCTGTAATCACTTTTGTATCCATGCCGTTTAAATGACCCTTTAACTGCGCATATTCAAAAACCATCGCCTCCAACGGCGTATTCCCCGTTCTCTCACCAATCCCAAATAAAGAAGTATTGACACCGGAGCATCCATATAACCAGGCGGTGGTAGAGTTGGTGACCGCTTTATAAAAATCATTATGTCCATGCCATTCAATCAGAGAGGAAGGCACACCTGCATGGGTATGGATTGCATAAATGATACCCTGCACACTTCTGGGAATTACTGCACCGGAAAAGTTTACACCATACCCCATGGTATCACAGGCACGGATTTTAATGGGTATCTTGTACTCTTCCATGAGCTTCATCAGTTCCAGACAGAAAGGAACCACGTAGCCGTAAATATCAGCACGAGTGATATCCTCAAGATGGCAGCGAGGGCTGATTCCCTCTTCCAGACATTCACGGATGACACTCAAATAATGCTCCATCGCCTGTTTTCTGGTCATCTTCAATTTCAGGAAAATATGATAATCGGAACAGCTGACAAGAATACCTGTCTCCTTCATGCCGATTTCTTTTACTAGTTTAAAGTCATCCTTGCTTGCACGGATCCAGCTGGTGATCTCTGGGAATTTATAGCCCCGTTCCATGCACTTATATACGGCGTCCCGGTCCTTCTTGCTGTAAAGGAAAAATTCACAGGCACGGATCATTCCGTTCGGACCGCCAAGCCGATGTAAATAATCATAGATTGTCACAATCTGATCGGTAGAATACGGTGCTCTGGACTGCTGTCCATCCCTGAAGGTGGTATCGGTAATCCAGATATCCTTTGGCATGTTATGCGGCACAATTCTATCATTAAACGGAATTTTCGGGATCTCTGAATAGGGAAACATATTACGGAACACGTTCGGTTTCTGCACATCATCCAAAATATACATATGCTCTTCTATTTCAAGCAGATTGTTACTCGGATTCATTGTTACCGGACGATTTTGAAATGCATCATAACTCATAACTTGCTCCTCCTCATAAAAGTGTCGTTTCCAGACATCTTTTTATTGTATAAAAAGCACCTCGTATTATTGTATACAATCATACGAGGTGTTGTCAAGTCTTACTCATTGATTCTATTTTTCATTTAACAGCCCCGGAATCCAAAGCATTCCGTACCCCTGTCTGAAAAAAGGCAATCCTACATCCAGGCAGGAATCTGCCAATGCACTTTTGTAATCAGCCACACTGGCGTAAGGGTATTTCTCCTTAAACAATGCTGCAGCTCCCGCGGCGATGGGAGTTGCCATGGAAGTACCGCTTTTGGGGCAGTAGCCGTTCCAGACTCTTCCGTTTCTTGCATGGAAATGCAGATTACAGGAAATGATATCTGTTCCCGGTGCAACCACATCCGGCTTTCGATGGTTTCCTTCGGCTTTGGGGTTTCCGATGCAGGAATAAAACTGGCAGAGATCTTTTCTTCCCGCTCCAAAGCTGCCTTCATGACAGCCAACCGTGATTACATTTTCCAGACTTCCTAACAGTGATATTGTCCTGCTATTCGCTGCAAAGTTTCCTGCCGCACAAAAAAACAGTACTTTTCTGCGACTCAGGTAACGAATCAATTCTGTTACATACTGAAACTCCAGGCTTTTCTGCAGGTTTGATGCTCCCACAGAGATGTTCACCACCTGAATCGGTGTCTCATCATTCAAATGCACTACCCACTCCAGTGCTTCCACCAGCTGGGATAAATCTCCGTTTCCGTCACGATCCAGAATTTTCCCACTCCAGATCCGGCTCTTCGGTGCAATACCCTGATATTTTCCATTGGAAGCTCTGCCATCACCTGAAAGACATCCCGCCACATGAGTTCCGTGCCCATTATCGTCTATGCCACTTCCCTCATGATCTGTAAAATCCATAATTCCTTCTATACGATCTGCCAGGTCCGGATGCTTACAAATGCCAGTGTCCAATAAAACCACATGAACATCCTTACCCGTGTAGGATACCTGGTCACATCCTATCTGGTGTCTGACTCGGTACACTTTTGCACACAGCTTTCTTTTTCATTATGTTATGCAAAAGTTAATAAAAAGGGTCTGTCCATCAAGGCTGTTCATAAATTGTCAGATCCGCAATGCGATCCAGCGAAAAAGTAATGCAATTCGTGTCCTGCTTGGAAGAAGAAGTAAAATTTACTTCCCTTAACAATCCATTATCCCCTAAAATCGAAATATGTAAATTACCCACATTCCACTCAGAAGGCACGGGCAGCGTACAGGTAATCGTCTGCTTTCCTAATTTATAAATCGGTACATTGGCACGCACATCTTTCATACTCATGGAAAAGCCGTAAAATTTTTCAGGTGCTTCCTTTCCATAGGTTTCCTGATAAGACACAGCCATGGATTTCTGAGCGACCGTACTCTGGGTCATCGTCAGCTGATAAGAAGTATCCGGAGATTTCAAATCAATGTTTACATAGGTCTGCGGTTTAAATAAGCTGCTGTCAATGGTATAGGTCAGGCCAGGATGAATCACCACATCCTCACTTTTGGCCACCAGTCCGGAAGGATCCTGAATCTGATAGGTAATTCCGGAAATTGTCACCTTTTCCGGATAGGCCGTCACTTTCCCATTGACCTTAATAATCGTTAAAATTCCTTCCTGGTTCGATGCCTTATTGCCGTCCATCCGGCATACAATTCCTGCAAAGCCATACAGGCTTCCATCCAAAACTGATCCCTTTACATTACTTATTTCCTTACAGACAACTGCAATGGAGACTCCCTCAAAGCAACGGTTTCTGTATGCAGTATTGGATAATCGGGTAGCACGGTTGGTATACCCGATCTGCGGAAGTTTCGTTCCCTGAAATACTACCACGGCATTCCCCGTTGCCAGATTTGTCTCGTCAAAAGCATCTCTGCCAATCTCTGTGACAGTCTCCGGGATTTGGATTTCTGCAATTGGACACCCGCTAAAAGCCTTGTCTTGAATGCTCACCAGATTTTTGCCCCCACTGACTGCTGTCAGGGCACTGCAATTTTCAAAGGCACTCTCCCCAATCTCCGTCAGGGTTGTGGGAAATGTGACAGTAGTAATATCATTTCTGTCCCGGAATACACTACCGGCAATTTTTTTCACTCCATTGGGAATATTCACCCTCTTTTTATTTCCCTCATAAGCAATTAAGATGCCATCTCCCACGATCAGATATGCTTCCTTTCCGCTAGAGACAAGTTCTGACTGATCTGCACGCCACTGCTGTACCCAGGCTGTCATGTCAAAAGCAAAAGGCTCTATCTCCGTTACGCTGTCCGGAATCTCCACACTTGCCAACTGATCACAATGATAAAATGCACCATATCCGATCCGGGTCACACCCTCCGGAATCACAACTTCTGTCAATCCGCTCCTTGCAAAAGAGAAATCTCCGATGGCGTTTACATCCTCCGGAAAATTATACTGCGTTAAGCTTTGTTTCTTATAATAAGCCGCATCCACAATCTGTCCGTCCGATATCTGGTTAACCTGAGGCTTGTATACGGCACCGCTCTCCTGTCCGGCCTGTTCTTCCTCCGCAGCTTCCTGTGTTGCGGCAGAGCCTGTCACTACAGAAGCAGGGTTCATCAGAATGACTGCCTTTCCGCCAACCACAGTGCTGGATCCCAACACCGTCCCTTCATCGCTTCCGCCGGTTCCGCTGGTAATGTTATCTGCCTTTACCAGCAAAAGAGCACCTGCGTCCATACTGAGGACGCAGATGCAGGATAACAGGGTAATCAGAAGCTTTTTCAGTTTTCTTGCTCCCATACAATAACCATACCTTTCAAAATACCAATTAAGCCAGCTTTCTCCGTTTTACCGGTTTATCTTTTTTCATGAAAAGAAGGATCGATACCGCTGCAAATCCAATACTCAAAAACCACTTCGGTGCAATGCCATCACCGGTCTTAGGAGTCTGATCCAGACCACTTACCAGATTGTTGGTATCCGCATAAATCGTATACGGCGAAAAATGAGTTGCCCGGAAAGTTACACAGGCCACACCGTCAATGGTGGTAAACTTGGGTGTCAAATCCTCCAGCTGTCCGTTTGCCACAGCTGCCGTCTTATTATTTCCGGCATACTGGATCAAATCATCGGGCAGAGGAATGGTAACATCGACAGTCAATCCCGTGGTGTCGGTAATCTTGGTGGTTCCTGTGGAATCATACAGGGAAATATCCATTGCTACATAGCGGATGGCATCCAGGGAACCATATCTTGCCAACAGAGCCTGCTGCACCTCTTCCGTAGCCAATGCACTATCGGAAATCTTTATAATGAAATTATCGGTAGAACCGTTCACGGTAGCAGATGCCAGATCCCGGTTGGAAATCCCCGGTTTTGTAATGGACACCTTAGTGCCGTTATTATTGTTATCACGGTTTGTGGTATTGGTTGTGGTACCCGTATTGGTGCCATTATTACGATTGTTTCCACTGACGGATTTGTTCTTCAGGGGTTGTACTTCATTGGAGCTTACCGTCAGATAAGAAGATCCGGAATCAATGTAATTAGCTGTTACAGTGGCGTTGCTTGCCGGCATGGTAATGGTGGTTGCCGCAGAACGGGAGCTGACAATATTCATGGTTGTACTCATCGTCCAATTGTAGAACGCTTTACCGGTAGGCGGGTTATTCGCCGTGATGATAACGGAAGTTCCTGCTGCATAGGTACCGCCGCCTGTTCCGTTTACAACCGTAAGGGTGTATTTGCCGCTTTCATTACCATTATTTCCGTTGTTATTGCCGTTATTGCCATTGTTTCCGCCATTATTACCGCCATTGTTTCCACCGTTATTGCCACCATTGGGATCGTCCTTGGAACCATTGGTGTAATACTGGGCAACTAAAACCGTATCTTTGGTGATACCGATGTACTCACCGCTCCAGCCGGTAAAGGTATGTCCCTCCCATTTGGGATTCTCCGGCGGTACGGCATTCTTGCCTTCCTCAATGTACTGGGTTTCGCCTAACTGTTTGCCGTCATGGTCGAGGAAAATAACCCGGTAACTGTCACTGATCAATTCCACAGTCTGTCCATAGTAAGTTCCATACTCGTAAGCAGAAGTATCCTTGTAAGTACGGATCACTACGGTAGGCTTATGTTCAAAAGCGGAGGTTGCAATAAAGACCTCCTTGCCTGGAATGGTGACACTCACTCTGTCATTTCCGGCAAAAGCTCTATCTTTGATGCTGTTTACTGATTCCGGTAAACTTACCGAACTTAAATTTTCACAGTCATAAAAAGCATCCTCAGGAATTTCCTGTAAAGAAGTCGCGTCAGAGAAGTCCACATAGGCAACATTATTGCATTCAGAAAATGCACCTTTTTCGATTTCTGAAATCTTGGTAATCATCGGATCATTGGTGGAGTTGATCACCGGCTGTCCCACTTTGGTTCCTCTGGATGCCAGACACTCTTTCACCTTGTAATAGCCATTACTCAAGGTCTCATAAAGGATTCCATTATTATATACATAGTAATCGCTGTTTGCTCCTACAGAGGACATGGCAGGACAACCACGGAAGGGTGCCTTCCCCACATCTGTGCAGGCATCCCCAAGATTGACGGTGGTTAAACTCTCACAGTTATCAAAGCAGTAATCCGGCAAGCGCTTCACGCTGCGCAGAGTGATAGACTGTACATAGTCATTACCTTTCACATTTGCCTCTGGTTTTTCCGTACCGTCTTTTCCATCCTTATAGTATCCACTGAACAACCCTGGCACAACTTCTGCATCTCCCACTGGTGTGCTATCTGTATACATCTTGTAGCCATTTGTATTGTTTGGAGTGTTCAAGTAAGTCTGCACATTACCACTATTAAAATTCTTCTTGCCATCACTGGTGCCACGGATAAAAGTGTAAACATCCAGAGATGTAACCGCCTCTGGTACATCAATGTTTAGGCAGGCACCCACCCAGTCTGCCTCCTCTGGGGTTAGAGACTCCCAGATTTTGTCTGAATTTCCCTTGGCATTCTCCAAGATACTATAGGGCTTTCGGGTGTAGTATGCGTCCGGTTTGGTAATGGGATTTGCCGGTGCTGTTCCTCCATTTGCCTGCTGCAATAAATTATCCCAGGTGGTTTGATTCTCCAGATCACTTCCAATCCACGGACCATAGTAGTCACTTTCATACAACTCATTAGAAATAGTTGCATTTCCAGCAGCAATTGCTGCTTTTGCAAAGTTCTGACGATAACTATCGTACTTACTGTCCCCATAGATACGATAATAGTAGTCCTGCATTTCCTTGTTATGCGCCGCATGGTCTTTGTCAAGACTGTCATAACGAGGATAATCAATCAACGTAATCTCCCCATCCTGGTTCTTGTCATACATGACTTTCAGGTAAGTGGGGGACTGGCTCTGATAGCAAACTCTTACACCGGTCTGGCTGTACACATAGTTGTCTGGCTGCATTGCCCAGTCAAATGGCGCATAGCCTTTCACAATGTCTGCGTGGAAGGTCAATTCAGTACCCTTCGTCTCAAAGGCATTGGTTCCGATGGTGAAATTATTGTAACCGGCACTGGGCGTATGGAAGGTTACATTTTTCAGTTTTGGACAGTCGGCAAACGCACTATCGCCCACTCTTGACACAGAATTGCCGAGAGTAACCTCCTCTAACTTAGGACAGTTCTCAAAAGTGCGGTTGTCAATCCCAGAGATAGAATCATCGGAAACGGTTACGGTCTTCAATTTATCTTTTACAGTGTCAAAGCATCCTTCCACCACGCTTACTACATCGTAAGCACCGACTTTACTGGGAATCACCAGGTCGATGCTACTGCTGGTGTTACCCGGTGCCTGGATACAGGAAGTCATTTTCCCACTTTTATCGACAGTAAGAATATAATCGCCATCTTTACTTCCTGTCTCGTAATACTCCACCCCATTTAAGGTAAAACGGTAAGGAACGAAGTCATTAACGTAAGTTTTTTCATACCACGTGGCTTCTCTTGGGTAGGCTCTGTCTTTTAAGTTTCTCATAACCGCCGGTCCTTCCACATAGAAGTCCGGATTCTGTACATCATAAAACTGGAATTTCTCACTGCCATACTTTACATACAAGCAATTATCCGGAAATTTCACAAATGCCAGATTCGTACAACCCACAAACATATTCTTGGGAACTAATTTTGCATTGGCCACTCCACCCACGGATCCATTTCCAGGTTCTGCGCCATAAGATGCAGGGAATGTCACACTCTTAAGATTGGAACGACCTGCAAACAAATAGTCGGGAAGTTCTGTCAGATTGGAGGGAAACTCAATTGCAAGTGAAGTGTCTGCCGTACTTCCCTTCGCCACAGCAAATGCACCCTTTCCGATAGAGGTCAGATGCTTGTTGGTCACACCATTCGGAAGGGTAAGGGATGATAAAGACTGACAGTCATAAAAACACCATTGTCCAATCTTGAAGTCACTGTTAATGGTACTTAAATTCACGCTGGTCAGTCTCAAACAGCTTGCAAAAGCACCGTCGCGGATATCCGTAACTGTAACTGGAAATTCCACACTGGTCAGCAGGGCATTGTTTGCAAAAGCCTCAGTACCGATAACAGTAAGTCCTGTACCCAGATTAATACTCTCCAGCTGAGTACTCTTAAACGCCGCATTTCCCAAAGTCTTTACATTGGAAAGGTTGACACGTTTGATAAACGAATTATAGAATGCATAATCGCCTACATAAGCAATCTCACTGGGCATATCCATCGTTTCAATATTTCTAACATCGTTAAATGCGTAATCTCCGATTGCCGTGATTAACTGAGAGGACATACCGGAACATAGAAAATCATTGGAATCCAGTTTGTCACGATAAGAACTGTCCACGGCATCCTTGCTCAGCGCTTTGACAAGATAAGCATCCTTAATCGTTCCCGTTCTGGCATCTTGTACCGGAACCAAAGTAAACCCTTTGACTCCTGTTAAACCATTGTATACAAGATCATATTCACAGTAGTACTGGTTTCTCAATTCTTCGGAGAGATTTGTCGGCGTGAAAGTCAGATTGCTGGGTTTTACTGGTTCTGTACCAGTCTTTCCCCCATCTTCCCAGGCCTTGTAGTCTTGACGGTATTTCGCGCATTCTTTCAACCATGTTTTAAAGGAATCTGCAAAATATTTTTCAAACTTCTGATAGTTGGTGTCGGTTGTGTCAAAATTTTCCTGATAGGATATACTTTGCTGGTTACTTCCGTTTCCTGTTGTAAAATATGTATTGAGATCATTTACATCTACAATTTGGTAGCTCGTAGGCAAACGCAAGGAAAGTTTCTGCTCCGGCACAGCAAAAGCATCATTATAATCACATAATACACCTGTATTCTGGTCGACATAGTATTTATACTGCCAGTTCAAGTAATATCCACTAGAAAGTTTGATGACACTATAGCCTGTATTCACATTGGGCATACTTTTATCCCTGTGATATTTAGACAAGTTAATATTATTTTGTACCGGAACCTTGGTATAATAGGTTCCATCTTGAGAGGCAGAATCAGGCTCCGCACTACCAGTACGGTCATCTTCTACCGGATAACTGTAATCCGTTGTTCTATCATCTGTTGCACTCGCCTGGGCACTAACACTTCCATCATCCGCGCGGTTGGTCTGGGCAGGAATTGCCGCTACGATAATTGCAGTTACCATAAAAAGAGCCGCTACGGTGTACCGTATCGTTCTCTTGACTTTTCTCTTTAATACTCTTTTTTTGCCCTTCTTTTTGCTCATTTGGACATCTCCTTTGACTAAAACCATTCAATTTAAACTAGGTATGGTTATCAATGTATGTATCGACACTTCTACCATAAAAGCTTAGGTCTTGTCCCTACTTTATTCCACTTTTTTAGCAACTACCACAAATCGTCCCTCTGTCTCTGTGTGGTCACAGGTGGACAGAGTGAGAAAATGATCTCCGTACTGTACCGGCACCCCGGTATCATACAACGAAAGTCCGTTCATGGAATTCATGTAGGAATCAAACTCCTCCTGGGAGTTTGCATCAATAAACTGATAATACTTAAAAGTAATCTCATCAGAATTGTATACACGGGACTGAAAGGCGTAGACAATCTGGTAGGTTCCCTTTTCATAAATGGTATCAAACTGGATATAAGGGTGCTTTTCCCAGTAATCCTTGTCTTTATATTTGTCCAGCTGGCCAAACATTTTACCGGACTTCATATGATGCCCGTAAATAATCAGATTCGTGCTTGGTTTCAGCACATCGCAGTTGCAGTCCAGAAAGATACTTCCATTTTTATCATAATCCTGACTGATGTTGTGGGTCAAATAATATTCGTTATTTGCCGTCTGCATCACCGGATAGTCAATGTTGGTATCCTCGATTTTTACCCAGCCAATCAGGCTTTTATTGGAGTTGTAAAGGTTTTGGTATTCCTCCAGAATATCCGGGGTTCCCTGATCCTGTGTATAATGAATGGTGGTGTTTCCCACTGAAGTGGTGATTTCCTTATCCTTTAAATTTTTCAGGTGATCATAGGAAGCATCCGTCCGGTCTGCAAAGTAATGATAGCCGATCAGATAGGCAAAGCATCCCACTGCCACCAGGCCGCATACCACCTGCACCAGCCTCCTTCTTCTTGCCCTTTTCTTTAGTGCCTTCTGTATTTCCTTCCGCATCTGCGGAGAACAATCTTCCAAAGATTTCCCTGTTTTTCCTTTACTGCCTTTATCCTTCATGTAAAACTCCGAATTTCTTTCATTATAAATTTCTTGTCTAATTCATTTTACTATACCCTGTGATTTATGCAAGCAAAAACATTTGTCACCACTTTTTTATCTCCGCATAGGATACAGTATAAAAACCTTGCGGAGGCTTATCAAAATGAGTGATTTAACAGCAAGCAGCTGCGGATGCAGCAGCAGTAACAACAGCAACAATAATAATGGCAATTGTGCTTGTAACTGGATCTGGATTATCCTGTTACTCTCCTGCTTCGGAGGCAATGATTGCGGATGTGGCAACAATGGTCTGGGCATCTTCAACAACGGTGGCGAAGGCAACTGCGCTTGTAACTGGATCTGGATCATTCTGTTACTCTCCTGCTTCGGCAGCGGATGTGGATGCTGATCCCCTGTACTTTTTAGGGAAGTAACAACATAAGTTGTTACAAATACCGATGAACGGTAGATGAGACAAGGGGCTTTTGTATGGGAAGAGAATGTCCGAATCGCATAGAAGAATTTGATTCTTTCTTCAGTACCAGGCAATTGAAGTTGATGAAGCTTTTTCTCCCATACATTGCCCCTGCTCTGCGCCGCAAGCTGATGATCTATATTAAATACCGGGAATGGCAGATCACAATCCAGTATTTAAGCCGCCCTCTGCTTTTTTCAGAACTGCAGGAGAATCCCCCCAATGTCTTTCTGTCCGAAAAGACAGAGGATCTGTCTCTGGAAAAATTCTGCTCCCTGACAGAGCCTTATCTGGACGAAAAAGGCCGTAACAATCTCAAACAGTTTAAAGAGATGCAGGAAAACATGGAAATGTTCCAGCAGATGCAGGAAATGATGGGTTCCATGGGTGGCATGGAGCCGGATATGGATTCTTTCAGTTCCATGTTTCAAATGTTTGAAAAAATGGATGAGCAAAATCCACATGTATAGAAAGGTATGGAAAACCACATGAATATGGGTTGGTTAGAGGATGAAAGCTTACAACAGATTGCACCGGAAAAGTTAGAATTTATTCTGCAGCTTGCAGAGGAGTGCAAAGGAAAAACTTTAAAACAGGCTCTGCCCAAAATAAATGCAGCTTTCCAGCTCAGTAAGAGGCAGGGATTGCAGCTGACCGGGCAGGAGGCTGCTGTTTTATTTCGCATCGTACAAAATAATTCCACACCTGAAGAGCGTGAAAAAATCGAAAAACTTCTTAGTGCTCGTAAATCATCTTCTTCGAAACCGTAATTGCAAGTGCTCCCGGACCAATATGACACGCAATACTTAAGGGAAGACGATCCATATAAATTTCTGCAGCCGGAAACTCTTTCAGCACTTCTTCTCTCCAGGCTTCAGCAGCCTCCGGGTTCTGGGTGTGTGCCATGGCTATATGATATCCGGTTCCATCCGTAAGACCATCAAAGCGGTTCTCCATATCGCTTTTGATGGCTTTGACCATAATCGACTTGCCTTGTTCTGTGGTACGGGCTTTCGCATAGGCATCCAGCTTTTCTCCCTGGATCTGCAGAACCGGCTTTAATCTCAGAATCGTCCCCAACGCTGCAGCCGCAGGTGTGATACGACCACCCTTTTTCAGATAATAAAGGGTATCAAGCATAATATAGATACTGGAATTGAACTTATCTTCTTCCAGCTTCTCCCGGATTTCATCCGCATGATAACCGTTTTCTGCCAACGCTTTGGCATCCATAGCGGACTGTCTCTGGGTTACGGAAATACGCTGGTTATTCACCACCTGTACCTTTCCATCATAGTCCTGCGCCAGCATCAATGCACTCTGGCAGGATCCTGACAAGCCACTGCTCATGGGAATATGGACAATTTCCTCATACCCCTCATTTAACAGCTTGTCCCAAAGTCCCATAACGGTTTCCGGGGAAGGCTGACTGGTGAGAATATCCGATCCGGCTGCCTGTTCCTGATAAAACTTTTCTGCTTCCAGATTAATATCCTCGAAATAAGTTTCTTCATTGATTGTAAACGGCATGGGAAGCACATAAATGCCAAGTTCCTCTCCCTGCTTCTGTGTAATACCACTGTTACTGTCGGTGATGATCGCAATCTTTGCCACGATTATTCACTCCTTTTCACCTTTATACAAATTATTTTTATTTTACTGTTAAAGTGTTGAGAAGTCAACTGCTCTTGTGAGTGCCAGTTCCAGATATTGTTTACAGTCCTGATGTTCCATCCGTTCCAGATTGGGATCCTCTGTCAATAATTTATCCACACATTCACTGGCCTGTGACAACCCCAGTGCATCCTGATAGATATCTGCAATCTTGAAATTCATGGCTCCACTCTGTCTGATTCCAAACAAATCTCCCGGTCCCCGCATTTTTAAATCTTCACTGGCAATTTCAAAGCCATCATTGGATTTGTTCAGAATTTCCAGACGTTGCATGGTCTCCTTTTTTTCACTGCTGCTGACAAAAATGCAATAGGATTGGGCATCTCCGCGTCCTACCCTTCCCCGTAACTGATGGAGCTGTGCCAGTCCAAACCGTTCTGCATTTTCCACCAGCATCACCGTAGCGTTGGGGACATTGATTCCTACCTCAATAACAGTAGTGGACACCAGTACATCAATCTGTTTTTCTCCGAACTGTTCCATAATCTGGTTTTTGATGGCAGGCTTCATTTTACCATGCAGATAAGCCACTCTGACAGAAGGTGGCAGCTGTGTCTTCAAGGTCTGGGAATACTCCACCACATTCTCCATATTGTCTTCTTCCCCCGGCTCCACCATGGGGCAGATACAATATACCTGATGCCCCTGTGCCACTTCCTTCGCAATAAACTGGTACGCTTTGGGTCGATATTGGGTTCCTACCACACAGTTCTTAATAGGAAGCCGGTTTGCAGGAAGTTCGTCCACCACAGAAATATCCAGATCTCCATAAAGAATAATCGCCAGGGTTCTGGGAATCGGTGTCGCGCTCATGACCAGGATATGCGGATGTTCTCCCTTATCGGAAAAAGTTTCCCGCTGGCGTACACCAAATCGATGCTGTTCATCCGTCACCACCAATGCAAGATGATGATAAACTACTTTTTCCTGGATCAAGGCGTGGGTTCCAATCACTACATTCACTTCCCCCGTCTCGATCTGTGAATAGGCTTCTCTCCTTTGCTTTGTAGGCACACTGCCGGTGAGAAGTACCGGTCTGAAGGGCAGATGATACCTTTTGCTTAATTCCGTCAGGGAGTCAAAATGCTGCCTGGCGAGTACCTCTGTGGGTGCCATCAATGCTCCCTGACATCCGTTGGACGCCACCAGCAATAATGCGAGAAAGGCAAGAATTGTTTTTCCAGACCCCACATCTCCCTGTACCAAACGATTCATCACATGTTCACCTGTAAGATCTCCTCTGATTTCTTCCCACACCCGCATCTGTGCATTGGTAAGTTGATAAGGAAGTGTCTCCAGCAAACGGCCGGTATCCGCAGTCTCTATGAGCTGTCGTCCGGATTTCAGCCTTTTATTATGATCCTTGTTCTTTCGAATCAACAGAATAAAGAAAAACAGTTCATCAAAAGCCAGTCTCTTTCGTGCCTGCGTGAGGATTTCCATGTTCGCCGGAAAATGAATATTCTCCATTGCCTGCCGGTAAGTCATCAGATCATATTTTTTTCTGATTTTTTCCGGCAGAGGATCGGTAAGAAAAACTGCAGACAGTGCCTGTTTCACCGCCTTGATGATTGCCTGATTGGTAATGCCCTTGGTCAGCGGATAATGGGGAAGAACCATTCCCGCCAGTTTCGCAAATTCCTCTTCTTTATACAGCTTTGCCTGCTCAATCACAAGCTTTCCTGCCTTATTCTGCAGCATTCCTCTGAATATATAGGCAGATCCTTTTTTCAGCGTATTTTTCAAATAAGGCATATTAAAAAAAGTAAGAAAGATCTGTCCCGTCCGGTCCGCCACGGTGTAGTTCAGAATCGTCAGATTCCGCACATGCTTCAAGGTGGGGCCTGCAGTAATGGTTCCCTTGAATGTTGCCATTTCTCCCACATGACATGCCTCTATATTGGCAGGAGCTTCAAATCTTTCATACCCCCTCGGGTAATACTCCAGCAAATCACCCAGGACAAAGATGCCAAGCTTGTTAAAAAGCTTGGCACTCTTTTCACCGATTCCTTTTAAATTAAGAATTGAGGTTTCTAAATCCATAGTAATCACGTATTATTCCACAGAAATAATATAGTAATAAATAGGCTGTCCGCCGTACTGCAATTCCACATCACAGTCCGGATATTTCTCGGAAAGTTCTGCTGTCAGTATCTCCGCATCTTTCTCGTCAATTTCGGAACCATAATAAATGCTCACCAGTTCTGCTTCATCATCCATCATTTCATCCACCATGGCTCTGGTAATGGCATCCAAATCTCTTCCTACGGAAAGGATTCCCTTGTCACCGATTCCCATATAATCACCCTGTTTGATGACTTTGTCATCAATGGTGGTATCCCGAACCGCATAGGTTACCTGACCGGTCTTCACACGGCTGATTTCTTCTGTCATAATGGAAATATTCTCCTCCACAGACAGATCCGGCACATAATTGATCACTGCTGTGATTCCCTGGGGAACCGTCTTGGTAGGGATCACCACAATTCTCTTGTCCTCTACCAGCGACTGTGCCTGATTTGCAGCCAGGATAATATTTTTATTATTTGGAAGAATGTAGATCGTCTCTGCATTTACCTTCTCGATAGCATCCAGCATATCGGCTGTACTGGGATTCATGGTCTGACCACCCTCAATGATGTAGTCCACACCCAACTGCTCAAAGATTTCTTTAATCCCGTCACCTACGGATACGGAAATAAATCCGACTTCCTTCTTCTCCGCAGGAGTCTCCGGTTCCGGTGTATCGGATGCAGTCTGCACAGTGGCATTACCGCTGATCTTTGTCTCAACCTCCTGGGGCTTGTCACCGTTCATCTTAAACAGTTTTTCCTGATGCTCCATACGCATGTTGTCAATCTTCATATTGGAAAGAGCTCCGTAAAGGAGAGCTTTCTGAAGTGCCAGTCCCGGATCGTTGGTATGTACATGTACCTTTACGATCTCGTCATCTGCTACGACCACGATGGAATCACCAATAGACTCCAGATAAGCCTTGAAGTCCAACTCTGTTTTAATATTGAACGTTTTATTCAATAAAATGATAAATTCGGTACAGTAGCCATATTTAATATCGACATTTGCCTGTGCCTCATAGTTCATGGCAGGTGCAGAAGCCGTAGGGATAGATGCAGAAATACTGAGATCCAGCTCTTTGCCCTGGAATGCATCAAAAGCGCCTTTTAACACCTGCATCAGACCCTGTCCGCCGGAATCGACCACGCCCGCCTGTTTCAATACCGGCAGCATCTCCGGAGTTTTCTCCAGCGCATCATCGGAGGCTTTGATCACTTCATCAATAAATACCGCAACATTGGTCTCACCGGCATCTGCAAGTTCCCTTGCCTTCAGGGCGCCATACTTTGCCACGGTCAGGATGGTTCCCTCTTTTGGTTTCATAACAGCCTTGTAAGCGGTCTCCACAGCCTTCTCTACTGCATCGGTAAGTTTCGCCACATCCAGAGTTTCCTCTGTAGCTGCCACCTTTGTAAATCCTCTGAATAACTGGGAAAGGATAACACCGGAATTTCCTCTTGCTCCACGCAGAGAGCCGGAAGAAATTGCTTTGCAGAGAGTCTGCATCGTAATGTCACCCATTGCCTCCAGAGAAGAAACCTCTTTTGCTGCAGACATGATGGTCATTGTCATATTGGTTCCGGTATCTCCATCAGGTACCGGGAACACATTTAACTCATTGATCCATTCCTTTTTTGCTTCCAGATTTTTCGCACCGGCTAAGAACATCTTGGTCAGCATCTTAGCATCGATTGTTGTAACGATATCCACTGGTAAATCCTCCTTAATCAATCACTCTGACACCTTCCACATAGATATTGATTTTCTCAATCTCCATGCCGGTGAATTCTTCTACTTTATAACGTACATTACTGATCAGGTTTTCCGAAACAGCAAGAATACTTACTCCATATGCCACAATGACATGAAAGTCCAAAATCAGTTTGTTGTTATGAAGGGTTACGCTGATCCCTCTGGTAATACTGTCCATCTTCAGTAATTTCACCAGACCGTCCTTCACATTGATACCAGCCATGCCCACAATCCCGAAGCATTCCATAGCAACGGCTCCGGCATACTGAGCGATCACTTCATTGTTGATTACAATATTTCCCATATGTGTATTCATTGAAGAACCTTTCATATTCTTAACCATACCTTTCCGCGCCCACCGGCGCACACTTGAATCACATTCTTCCATACCCGCAGCAAAGTGTACAGGTACGGGCTGAACAGTAATCATTCTCGTTCATTATACCCTGTTCGTCAAGAAAAGGGAATACGAAAAATAAGAAATTTATTTTTACTTCTATTTTGTGCTTGCAATCTCTGCAGATATCTGATATCATACTACTGTTGTGTCGGCAGAGTATGCCGTCATGAAAGGAAAAACAGTATACACGCGGTTGCGTCGCCAAGGAGGTGCAGACAATGGCAAAATGTGATATTTGTGGTAAGGGCGTTCATTTTGGTAACAACGTGAGCCATTCTCATAGAAGATCTAACAGAATCTGGAATTCCAATATCAGAAGCGTTAAATGCAAGGTAAATGGTACTCCGAAGAGAATGCACGTTTGCTCCAGCTGCTTAAGATCCGGATTAGTTGAGAGAGCTTAATAAGTTCAAAGGTAAAGGACTCGATGAAAATCGGGTCCTTTTTTTGTTTCTTAGGAATCCAAGCGCCTCTTTGTTCTTTTTGCTGCTCTTCTGTCTCATATGATATTGCTGTACTCATACGCATCCCTCAAACGCTCATATTCTGCATTGATCTGTTTCACCATCTCATGATCTCCGCACAAATTATCGGGATGATAAATTTTCATCAAATCCTTATATCTCTTCTTAAGTGCAAGCAGACTGTTCACTCCACCGAACAGACCGCCCTCCAGCCGTATTGATGCATGACCATGCACTTCCCGCGCCCGTTTCTGTTCCGCCCGTTCTTCATATAATCGTCTGTCTTTTTCAAATTTACGTTTATCCATATCCAGCTGCCGAAAACCATCCTGTAAGATAGCTAACTTTTTTTCAAAAAACAGGTTGTCCTCTTTTAGGCGTTTCCGTTCCATCATTAGACGCTGGTGCATGATATTGAGATCTGTTTCCTTCTCCTCAATTCTGGTGGTTCGTTCTTCCAGTTCCTGTCTCAGCGCCTCCACCCGCACATTTTCCTTGAAAAGCCACGCCTTGAGTTCTTCCATTTTCTCATAGCTGGTATAACTCTCCACCCCATGGAAAGTGATTTCCTCTCTGTTCATTTTCGCCCCGCATTACTTACAAAAACACAAATTATACCAAAGCAGAAGCAATATAAAAATGAGAATCAGTCCGATGATCACATCGGATACCAGCAGCATCACGAAAATCCCTATGGCAATCCAAAAACAGATAAAACCACCCATCCTCTTCATGATGTCACCACCATACTCATTCTTATAAATAGCTTATGCCTGATTTTCTTTCTGGTTACTGGTTTTCTTCCTCAGGAAAAGCAATATCTACCGCTTTGTCATCCGGGATCATCTCATCCTTTTTGGTAGTAAACTTATCCACAATATCTGGGATCATGTCAAGTACCTTGGTCATCGCATCCTGATTACGGACATTAACCAGTTTGGTGGATCCGTTTTTAATAACAAGCACTGCACTGGGTGTCATCTTTCCGCCCAGGCCGCCACCGCCACCATTTTTCTTTTCTCCGGCAGACGCACCTGCTCCTACACCAAAGGTTACATCCACCAGGGGAAGAATAATAGTATCTCCCACGGTAGTAGCCTCTCCTACCACGGTTTTGGTCGTCAGAACCGAATTCATTCCTTTTAATAAAGATTCTACAATGCTATTCATATTATTGTCTGCCATCATTCTTCCTCCCGTTTCCATTTGCTGATGAGTTCCTTTAATTCTTTCTTTTGATAGATCTGCAGCGCAAGGATGCCTACCGTTGCCAGAAGGATGTGCCCTCTGCATTGTATTTTTCCTTCTACGATCTGCCGTTCAAAGTCTGCCTCAACGTTGAACTTATCATATCCCCGGATTCCCCGGATTATACTGATCATTCCCAGAATATAACCTGTCTGATCCGGCTGTCCGGTTCCAAAGAGCAGATATCCTTTGATCCGATTCGGTAATATGTGACGGAAAAGTTTTCCGGTCTGACCGGTCACAAACTCCAAACAGGATTTGAACTCTTCACTTTGCAGCAGCTCTTTGTAATACCCGGCTGTGTCTTTTGCCGCTTTTATCTTATCATAGATTGAAGAGATTGTGTAGCGTATCTTTTCCAGCCGTTCCCGTAAGGACGGGAACTTTCCGTTCTCTTCTGTTCCAGCCGTTTCTTCCTTCTCTGCAGCCGGCACCGGAGTTTTTTCCTCCGGGGGCATCTTTTCCACTGCTCTGTTCTGTGCCTTGGATTTTTCGTTTACTATGGGCTTTTGCGTTTTGGAATCTGTTTTCTGCCGCTTTGGAGCTTTTTTCGCTTGCCGCTTCTCTTTCTTTTCTTTAAACCGATCAAATACCGTAAAAAACAACACCTGAACCTTGAAAATCTGCGGTTCAAAAAAACGTGCCTTTACACGGACGATTCCGGCCAGCCAGCTGATATCTGCCCGGATATGAATGTTTTCCTTTTTCCACCCATCTTCCTTCTCCACACAGAGCCGATACCTTATGGGGACAAAAAGCACCGCCAGAAGGACTACGAGCAGAAAGGCAATGATACACAACAGCACAATGCCGATTATGGCAAGCACATGTAACACACTACTCAGCATGCAGTCTATCCTCATCCAACAAATATTTTTTCAGGTCACAGTCCCCATTCTGCAGGTAGGACTGCTCTGCAATCTTTTTTACAATTCCAACGGCTTCCTCGTAAGAGCCGGCAATTCCAATTACATATAAGGGAGTATGCCTGTAAAAGGGCTGCATCAATACCGTGGAGGAATAAATTTCCAATTGATCCGGTCCGTTACACAACGTAATCACATAGATCCCCACCAGACCCGCATTTGTATTCAGTTTTCTTTTTATTTTTCGGGGGTTCCTGACAGATTCTCCCACATAAAGATTTTTATAAAACCTCATACATCCTGTCCTTAACGTTCGAGGCGGCTGCAAATGCTCTGCAGCCGCCCCGATTTTAATCGTTTCTGTGAATTCCCCATCTGTTGGCTTTTTTTAGTTCCAGATATTCATTGTAGGCCTTCTCCAAAATCTGCTTCTCATTGGAGAACTTCAGCAGATGATATGCCTCATGATACTTATAAAATCCGGAATCAACAAAGAATTCTTCGCGCTGTGGTTTACTATAGTAACTGTCTGCCATCATCAGATACCAGTGTACATCCTTCTCCACGGTATCTTCCGGCACACTGAAAGAATATTCACTTTTTCCGACATATTTTACAATGGTTGCTCTCGCGCCCGTTTCCTCCAGCACTTCACGAAGTGCGGTCTGCGGATATTCTTCGCCCTCTTCTACAGTACCCTTGGGCAATACCCAGCCTTCATACTTATTCTTGTAATTTTTATACAAAAGCAGGATTTTCCCTCTGAAAATAACCACACCGCCACAGCTTGTCGCCTCTATCATTGCAAGACCTCCTGTACTAGTGTGTCATCATGACTTGTCTATCAGTATAAAGGATTGGCACAATAATTGCAAGGTTAAGTTACAAGGGCTGCTTTATTCCAAAGTAACAATCCAGAATCCGTTTCGCAATGGGTACCGCATGGTCGCCGCCGCTTCCGGCTCCCTCCAGAATGATCGTCACTGCAATTTCCGGATTTTCTACAGGGGCAAACCCCGTAAACCATGCATGGGATTCTCCCTTAATATCGTTATATTCAGCCGATCCGGTCTTACCGGCAACGGTATAGGAAAGTCCGGAAAGACGTGTTGCCGTTCCTTCCTCTACCACCCGTGTCATCAGGCGTGTCAATTCTGCGGCTTCTTCTCCGGATATCAGCTGTTTCTCCCCAACCTTTGGTTTATTCTGCTTCACAGTCTGTCCGTCTGCACGCTTCACACAATCCGTCAGATAAGGCTGCATCATCACACCTTTATTTGCAATCGCCGCCGTGATCATATTCAAATGCATCGGTGTCATCAGTGTGCTTCCCTGACCGATCACAGTCTGCATCGTCTCATAATCCCCCGTTTTTCCATGAAAACCTGTCGTACTAATCCCTATTGCCATCTGAGAAGGAAGTTTTTCATTAAAATAAAGTTCCTGCAGAGTCTTCTCAAACTTCTCCCTGTCCAGACGCATTCCGATATTGGCAAAGGAGGAATTACAGGATTTTGCAAAGGAGGTGGTAAAATCCACCGTACCATGCTTGATATGATGATAACAGTTGATGGTGTTGCCCTCATAAGTATAGCTGCCTGTACACTGAAACTCATAGCGGTTCAGATTCTGCGGATACTCCCGGATATATTCCAGAGCTGTCAGAATCTTAAAGGTAGAACCGGGAGGATACTTTCCGTTCGTCACTCGATTTACCAGCACACTGTTATTCTCATCCTCTGTAATTTTGTCCCAGATACGATCAATCTCGTTGGGATCAAAATCCGGTTTGGAGACCATGGCCAGTACCTTTCCTGTGGAAACTTCTGTCACAACTACCGCTCCTTTGTAAACTCCCAGAGCATCGTAGGCAGTCTGCTGCAGATCCACGCGGAGGGTTGTATATACACTATCCCCAGGATTTTTATCTCCACTCTGGCTGTTCGATAATTTCTCCGTCTCTGAAATGGAGGACTGCATCAGATAATAATTCTCCGCAGCCTCCAGCCCGGTCTTTCCCTTGGTGGAATATCCCACTGCATGGGCAAACAGCTTTCCATAGGGATAATCCCTGGTTTCCTTTCCTTCTTTATCCGTAACAGTCTCCGCAAGGATTGCCCCGTCTGCAGCATAAATAGAGCCTCTGGTATTTTCCTGTATTAACAGCTGCTGCCTGGAATTGTAACTGTTGTCAAAGAATTTCTGTCGGTTCTGCTGCGTATACCAGGTGACATATCCCATCATTCCCAAAAAGACAAACGCTGATAAATAGCTGACCCGCAAAATTCTCTGTTGCACATTCTTTTCCAGAAGAGGCCTTCTGCCTTTACTCTTTTCATGCCCTCCGGTTCCGATTAAGACTCCCTGTACCATAAAGAAGGATAAAATCGTGGTGAGTACAGAACTTCCGCCATAGCTCACAAGAGGCAATGTCACACCGGTCAAAGGAATACACTTTGTGCCTCCTCCGATGGTGAGAAAGGTCTGGAACAGATAGCTGACTCCCAATCCAAACGCCAGATATCGTTCAAAGCCAGCCTCCTGGTGAAGTGCAGTCTTCATCATAATCAGAAAATTATCCACGCAAAGGATCAGGAGACATGTAGCAAAGAGTAAACCAAATTCCTCTGTAATTGCAGAAAAAATGAAATCCGTCGTTACATAAGGAATGGCAGCCGGATTTCCCTTGTTTAAACCGGTTCCGAAAAACCCTCCGTTACTGATGGCAAACAGGGACTGGGCAATCTGGTAGCCGGTACCGTCAATCACACTCCATGGATCCTTCCAGGCCTGCACCCGCACCTGGACATGACGAAACAGCTCATAGGCTGCTAAGGATGCTCCTGTTCCTCCTGCCAGCCCAAGGATCAGGTAAATCCATTTTCCTGTGGCAAGCACTACCATAAAAGTATAAATCATAAAAAAAATCAATGCGCTGCCTAAATCCCTGGAAAAAGCCAAAAGTAGTACATGAACGGCTGCCAGGGACGCCGTGATACATACCTGCTGAAAGTTTGCCGCTTTTGCAAAGGCGGCTGCCAGGAAAACCACAAACAATGGTTTTACCAGTTCAGAGGGCTGAAAAGTCACTCCCAGCAAGGTGAAGGAAAGCTTTGCCCCATTGCTCACAGTTCCCAGGAAAGCCACAAGACTCAGAAGCAGGATTCCCATACAGGCATAAATCCAGGGATACTTCTTGAAAATCTGTCCATATCTGCCCATGAGCCAGGGAAGAAACAGTCCAACATAAATAGCCACGGCAGCCACTGTAAACTGATGAACAGACCGGTTAAAGTTCAACCTTGCCAGTATGGTAAAGCTGACGATCAACAACATGCACATATTATACAAAAGCAATCTGCTTCCCTTGGGATACAACATGGCAAAAAGCCCCATGGCTCCCGTCAGAACCACAATCTGCACTGCAAAGTAAAACAAATAGACATAGTCACCCTTGGACAATGTCAGCGACAGAAAGGCTGAAAAATGAAACAATGCCATCAGCAGCAGCTGCCAGACATAGCCCCATTTTCGTTTTTCTCTCGGTTTTCCCGATAGAATACATGCCTCCAGCGTGTAAAGAACAAACAATATAAGAATGATATATCTCTGATATGCATGAAAATAAAAGAGAATCTGCTGCATAAATTATTCTACGCCTCGTTTATAATGTCCTGTTGTGTACTCCTTCAAGGGAAACTCGCCCCCCTGTCCTCTCATCAGTCCGTCAAAGAATCCCAGTATTGTTTCCATCTGTGAGACTGTTTCATTGGTAAATTCCAGCCGCCCGGTCTGAATGGAAGGCTGTGCCATAATCTGGGAGAAAGCCCCATGCAGGGACTGGGGTACACTGTTATAAATGATATTGATACAATGGGTACAGTCAAGCTGCACCGGGAAAATTTTGTGATAACGATCCGTCAGATTCCAGAATTCTGTCTCTCCGTTCCTTCCATTGCCACAGGTTCCGCAGGTCTTACGGATGCAATTGGCGGTATGCATCAATGCTGTCCTGCCGTAAAGCACTTCCTCAAAGCACCCTTCTCCCAGTTCCCGCTTTTCATATTGATTTAATTCCAGTGGTAATGTAATTTCATCCGCATAGGTAGACAAAAACCGTTCTGCCTCCCGGTTCCAAACATACAGGGAAGAATCTGCCACGCGGATCATATCCATGCCACACTCCCGCAGATACTGTAATTGTTCCAGATTGGCAAATAACACCCCATCCGCCTTGGGGAATATCTTTTCCAGTTTTCTTTTCCATTCTCCTCTGGAAATTCTCGGAAGCCGCAGATAGCATTTCTTTCCTTCCGACTGTAACTGCTCGATTTGTTTCCATCCTTTTTCCCACAGTTGATCCGGAATATAAACACGGGACACGGTTTTCCACTGCCTGATCTTCTCCGTCAATGCCTGTAGCTGTCCGGAACTTACAACAGAAATGCTGAGGTTTTTCGAAGGTTTTCTCTGACTTATCACCCCTTCCTGTTCTTCTGCAGTCACTTCCGGCAATGTCCGTTTCCAGGATTTCCATAAACTCTGCTGCAAGGCCTCCACCGCTTCCCTGCGAAGAGCGTTTAATTCTCCCACGGGAACAAAGACTTCTCCTTTCATGTTACAGGAAAAATTTTCTAATACAAAGGGAGTATTGCCAAGTTTGGCAAACTGTTTCCGGATATCCGCTTCTGCTGCCGGACGATTCTGCGCAGCCTGTACCGTCTTCCCCGTAATCACACATTCCTGTACCTTTCCTTGCTGCTGTTCTCTGATCGTTACCTGTGCCGGCTGGCCCACGGTAAGTTCCACTTCCATCTCTATAGGGAGTCTGGGAAGTTCCCTCACATATTCCTCGGTAATACGCTGTGCTAATGCCTCATCAGTTCCCACATAGCCCGGTTTATCCAACGTAATCATTTCTCTGCCATTGCGTCGCTCATAGTATCCCTGGGAACGCTCACTCCGGATATAAAGCTTGGACAAAAGTTCCAAATCCTTTTGTTCTACCCGGTAATGTGTAGGATCGGGATCTGCCAGATAGCGATCCATATATTTACGATAAATGGCTGTCACGCCAGCTGCATAAGCAGGTTTTTTCATTCTGCCTTCGATTTTAAAGGAATCTATTCCTGCATCAATCAGCCTGGGAAGAAGTTCAATGGTACACATATCCTTTAAGGATAAGGGATAGCCTTCCTTTCCCTTCACCGTATAGGGTAATCGGCAGGGCTGGGCACACCGGCCTCTGTTGCCGCTTCGACCGCCGAGAAAACTGCTGAACAGACATTGTCCTGAATAACAGTAACAAATCGCCCCATGGATAAAGGTTTCCAGCTCCACTCCGGTCTCCCTTTTCATACGGATCAATTCTTCTAACGACAGTTCTCTTGCCGGAACCACCCGGCATACACCCTGTTCCTGTAAAAATCGCACACCCTCCGATCCGGTAACCGTCATCTGGGTACTGGCATGCAGCTCCATGCCGGGAAAATACTTTCTGCAAAAGGAAAGGACTCCGAAATCCTGTATGATCATTCCATCCAGTCCAGCCTCATAAAGAGGCGCAATATAATCATAAAGTTCCCCGAATTCCCGTTCCTTAATGAGTGTATTCAGGGTAAGATAAATCTTCTTTCCGTGAAGATGAGCCAGCTGCAATGCTTCCACCAGCTGCTCTGCAGTGAAATTATCCGCATAGGCACGGGCATTAAATTTGTCTCCCCCCAGATAGATGGCATCTGCTCCTGCGTTCATGACTCCTATAAAGCTGTCCCAGTTTCCTGCTGGGCTTAATAATTCCGGCATCTTTTTTCTCCTGAAATTCACATCGCGATTTTAAAAAGCTGTCCTCTCCTTTGGAAAAGACAGCTTTCGTATCGTTTCTATTATTTTTTCTGTTCTTTGAGTTCTGCCTCCAGACGCATGATTTTACGGGTGTTCTCATTGGTCTCCACCTGTGCATCCTTCGCAGCTTTTTCCGCATTTTCCAACTTAATCTGAGAAGCAATCAGTTCATGCTTCAGGTCATATAATTCCTTTTCCTTATTGCGGATATCTTCCTCCAACAGTTCAATCTGCTTCTTGGCTTTAAAATAGTCGTCTGCCACATTCAACTGCAGGAGAACATTCTGCATATCTCCCGGCAGGCGTTTGAAGCTATCCACCTTATTATACTCGGCAAGCTTGTTATTGATATAAGAGGCTACCTTCTGTAAATATGCCTCACTCTCATAACCGCTTAATGTAAATACTTTTCCACCAATGATTACTTCGGTATCTGTCTTCTGTGACATAACGTAAACCCTCACTACAAAATATGCCGCTCATCATTTGATAAATATACAACATTTATTATATAGCATATCGTCAGATAATTTCAACCCCTAAATGTGCATAGGCATATTCTGTCACCATCCGTCCCCTGGGCGTGCGATTCAAAAATCCATTCTTGATAAGATATGGCTCATACACATCCTCAATGGTCCCGGAGTCCTCTCCGATAGCAGCCGCCAGTGTATCCAGTCCCACAGGGCCACCGTTAAACTTTTCGATCATGGTAGATAAAATATTTCTGTCTATATGATCCAGCCCCCGCTTGTCCACATCCATGAGATCCAATGCAATATTCGCAATGTCTTCGGTGATTTTCCCGTCATAGCGTACCTGGGCAAAATCCCGGACTCTTTTTAAAATGCGGTTGGCTAGTCTGGGCGTCCCTCTGCTTCGGCGTGCCAGTTCCATTGCCCCACCCTCATCAATTTCCACGTTTAACAGGCGGGCGGAATGCTGAATAATGAGTTTTAATTCCTCATCCGAGTAAAATTCCAGGCGGTGAATGACCCCAAACCGATCCCTCAGCGGTGCAGACAGCATACCGGCTCTGGTAGTTGCTCCCACTAGCGTAAATTTCGGCAGATCCAGGCGGATAGAACGGGCAGAAGAGCCTTTTCCAATCATAATGTCAATAGCAAAATCCTCCATGGCCGGATATAAAACCTCCTCCACCTGTCGGTTCAGGCGATGGATCTCATCCACAAAAAGCACATCTCCCTCCTGCAGATTGTTTAAAATTGCTGCCATTTCTCCCGGTTTCTCTATTGCCGGTCCACTGGTCACCTTCATATGAGTTCCCATCTCGTTGGCAATAATCCCCGCCAATGTCGTCTTTCCCAATCCAGGAGGACCGTAAAACAATACATGATCCAGACTCTCTCCCCGGCTCTTCGCCGCATCAATATAGATCTGGAGACTTTCTTTTGCCTTCTCTTGTCCGATATATTCTTTTAATGTCTGAGGACGTAATGATCCCTCCAGGCGTACATCCTCTTCTGTTACATTCGTTTCAATTGATCTTGCCATACTTCTCCTCGTTTCCGTATGCATTTCATATGATTTTAAAACATGTGTTTCAGAGCTGCCTTTAACAACTGTTCAATGTCCATTGTCTCGTAATTTTCCACCTGTTTAATAGCCTTGAGGGCATCCGTAGAAGTGTAGCCTAAGGCTGCCAGAGCCTCTACCACATCGTTTCTCACAGAGAGATTCTCATCCCCATGGGCATAGGCAGCTATTTCCCCTCCAATCTGTGTCTCCTGAATGGAAACCTTGTCCCTAAGTTCCAGAATCACACGCTCCGCCGTCTTGGCTCCAATTCCCGGCGCACGGCTGATTGCCTTGGCATCCCCCGAAAGAATAGCAAACCGCAAATCGTCCGGTGTCAGTACCGAGAGAATAGCCAGACCGCCTTTGGGTCCGATTCCGTTAACCCCAATCAGTTTCTTAAAAATATTCAAATCATCCTTGGTCAGAAAACCGTAGAGTAAAAAGGCATCCTCCCGCACACAGGTGTAGGTATAAATCTTCGCTTCCTGACCCACTCTGGGCAGATATTCCGCCGTTCTGCCTGAAACATACACGTTGATACCCAGACCGTTTACATCCAGTACCACGCAGTCTTCCTCTTTATCCGCAATGATTCCCCGTACAAATCCAATCATAATTTCCTCATTTCTTCACTTGTTTTTCTTCCATTAGCTAGGCTTCCTGCCACATGCGGTTCACATACCGCCAGGTCACCCTTGCCACCATTCCAATCAATGCCCCGGTTATCATGCCAGCTACAATCAGCCAGGGCAGATAATAAAACAGATGGATATTTTCCACCACACAGACTGCCACCACCAGCTGTCCTAGATTGTGGAACACTCCTCCGGCAATACTCACCGTACTCATGGAAAACCGGAATCTTTTTAGAAGTACCATGACACCAAAGCTCACCAGTGCCCCTGCCATGCTGTACAAAATTGCTGCAAAATTGCCAAATAAAAAACCGGATAACACCACCCGGAGCACGTCAATCCCCAGCGCCATCCGCCATCCCGATGCATACAAGGTCAAAAGCACTGCAAGATTGGCAAGTCCCAGTTTTACTCCCGGTATGCCAATGGTGAGGGGTAACAAAGATTCCACATAGGACAGCACCAGGGTCAATGCCAGCATCAGTCCTGAAAATGCCATCTGTCCTGCCTTACTTTGCCACTGCATCAAGTCCATTCTCCTCCGCTTTCCCTGTAATCTCGATGACCAGCTTATGGGGTAGACACACAATGGTCTGGCCGGTACGGCTGATGTTCCCCTGTTTCACACAGATTCCATCGGGACAGTCTGCCTCCACAATGGACGCCTTGCCTCCCTCGATAACCAGACGATTTTTGCCCGATTCTGTTTCAATGACTTCATCTACCGAATCCGCCAGTGACCATCTACCCACTTCCTGACCGTCCACCGTTGCCACCACCTGGGTTCCCTGGGCGGTGAAAAAGTGCAGAACAGACGCTGCTATGAGAGCAATCCCTAAAAAACTTCCTATCAAAATCCAGTCTTTTTTATGTTTCATGGTTAATGTTCCTGTTCACTCGTTCCTCGTTCCAGTAACGATTCGCAGACTCATTTTAAGTTTTGCTTTGCAAAAGGAGTCTGCTCACACCTGAATCATTTTCTTACGCAGAAAAACAGCAAGTGTTTTTCTGCTAAACGAACAGTATTTATTGTACCATAAATCAGGAATATGGTAAAATAACTTTATCTTTCAAATTATGACTAAAAGTGAGGTACTATCATGCGAATTATTTTTATAAGACACGGTGACCCGGACTATGTGAAGGACTCGCTCACCGACAAAGGCTGGCGGGAGGCAAAGCTGTTGGCAGAACGGGTGGGAAAATGGGATTTCGTCACCGATTTTTATTGTTCTCCTCTAGGGCGTGCAAAGGATACTGCCTCTTTCTCTCTGGAAAAACTGGGACGGGAGGCAAAAATTCTGGACTGGATGCAGGAATTCTGGCATCCCATCTCCTCACCGTTTGACGGACATGAACAGGTTTGTTGGGATTTCATGCCAGATTACTGGACTGCCGATGACCGCTTTATGGACAAGGATCACTGGTTAGACACTCCTATCATGCAGTCTAATTCTGAGATTGCCTCTGCCTGCAAGGAAGTCTTTGAAAAGCTGGACGAACTGCTTGCAGGTTACGGCTATCACCGGAAAGACCGGTACTATGTCTGTGACGAGGAGGCTGACCGGGATGCCACCATCGTCCTTTTCTGCCACCTGGGAGTCACCCTTCTGATGCTCTCCCATCTTCTGAATATCTCCCCGGTACAGCTATGGCAGGGCTTTTTCATCGCTCCCACTTCTGTCACTATCGCAGGTGCCGAGGAACGCCAACCGGAAGTTGTCCAGTTCCGCGCCCAGGTAGTGGGGGACACCACTCACCTCCACGATGGAAAAGAACCCATTTCCCAGGCAGGATATTTCAGCGATGTCTTCCAATTATAGAAAGTCTTTTACAATGGAAAAGCCTTCCGAAAAATCGGAAGGCTTCTTATCTTTGGTATTTTCTGTGTTCTTTTGTAATATTTATCTTTTGCATGTCACAATTATACCAAAAAAGTCATTCATCGTCAAGATAAAACTTTCCTGCAATTTGCCACGATTCCCCCAGATTTTCTCTTTATTCTTTTATATCGATGACGCTCCTTTTGTCGTTTTATTCCATCCCTAGTCTGCCTCGTTGGATCACATTTCCTATAATTTTCCTCATTGTAAACTAATATATATGTCATATTCTCTCTGGTATAAGAAATGGTATCAACAATGCTCCCATTGGAATCCATATATTTTAAATCAAACAGAATAAACAGACTGTCATATATTTTCTTGTTTATCTCGTAATTTACCCCATCTGTAATTTTTCCATTTTTAAATTCAATGAAAAAACATCCATCCTTATCAAAATACAATGCATCATTCGATTTGGGAGTGGGTTTTGCCATAGGAACCTTTTCACTGACATACCACTCCTTTACCTTATCAAATTCACATACTTTAAGCTGACTATGAACCATATATACATGGTTTTGGTCATCCTCTGATGCTTTTTCTAAACTGCATTGTAACTCATCAATCTTAAATCTTATGCACCTTTTCCCCCTTGTACTGATTAACTATTGTATCTTAAATTTTCTAACAGCTGCATGGGTTCCGATAATTTTTTATAAATAGCATCAATATTATCCGACACATCATGCAAGGTAGAAGTCTCTCCTACATTCTCTGCCAAATAATAGCAAGGCCTTGGAAAGACATCGTATTTTTTAGAAAAAACATCGATGGCATCCAGAAAGTACGGGCTATGAGTCGTAATAATCATAGACAAGTCAAATTCTTTTTGAAGTAACACAATCAACTTAGCATACAGTAATTGCCACTCTGGATGTAAATGTACTTCCGGTTCATCCAGTATCAAGACATCCTTTTCTTTAATACATCCAGATTTTAACAAATGTTTTATCAGAGCAAAGGATTTCAATCCTGTGGATAAGTTGACAATATTTAAAGGTTTTATATCCTTATCAGACTTGAAATAATATTCTCCATTCTGATTTTCCTCTATATCCCCCTTTACTACCTCTCCTAAAATCTTATCTATTTCGCCCAGCTTGTCCTTTGCAACAACGGCGTCAAAAAGATTGTTATAGATATCCTTTTCTTCCTTTTCAAGATATTCTATAAGATGAGATTCTACTAACCTGGAAGAACTGTCATACCCTGCCAGATAGTCCAGTACGAATGGATTATCTATATAAAATGCCTCATGTAAAATATTTACATCAGAATTCCAGTCTACACATATATTTTCTCTAAATGTAAACAGAACTTTTTTTTCCTTGATCAGTAATTCTACTTTTGATTCTGCTGTTTCTTCTCTCAACGGGGAAATTTGATTTTCAAACACCCTGTCAAACCACCTGGTAATCACTTCCATCATTACCTTTTTATCCGAAATAGCAAACAGTTCTTCTATCTTTTCTTCGCATTCTGAAACAAATTCATTTTCATCCTGTTGGCTCTCAAATAAAGATGATTGGCTTATTGGCTCCTTGATCCTATCACTCAGCTTTTGCGTTGATTCACTGTTCCAATAATCCATAATCATTTCTGATAACAGTCGAGTTGTTGAAACAATCGTTCTTCTTCGAGAGGTTGTATATGTTGCATCATGTGAAATCTTTCCCTGTAGAGTTCTGTTGACAATAGACTTTACCCTGTTTTCTCTCTCCTGCTCAATCTTTTCACCCATATTGTTCATAGAGTTAAAAATAGAAAATAAGGTCTTTCCAATCGTACTTTTCCCCGCATTATTTTCTCCAGCAATTACTGTCAATCCATTAATGTCTATCGTTGCTTTTTCAATTTTCCCTACATTTGAAATTTTTAACTGCATAATTCTCACTTTCTCTATTGAACAGCCTCTATGTATATATCCGCTGAATTTTTTATGATTCTATTTAAAGTATATAAAAGAACAGAATACTTTATACGATTAAATTCAAGCAACAGATAGTATTTATAATAGCATATACCCCC
>CAKRNW010000009.1 GCA_934371505.1 uncultured Lachnospiraceae bacterium | reverse complement strand
CTGTATCTTCCGGATGAAGGGGTATGGATCTTTGTGATCGTAAAATGCGAGTATACACCGGCAGATGGAGATGCTTTCTTACTTGGAACGCAGGAGGAAGTTCCAACGCTTCTGCTTTCCACCTGTGGGACAGATGCCTCCAAACGCCTGGTCGTATGGTGTGAAAGGCAGGAAGAGAAAGGAGAACAGATAGAATATTCTGACGAGGAAGCAGAAGTACAGGAAGCCACGGATGATCTTGCTTTCTTAGATGGGGAGTTTGTGGAAAACGAAACCCATGATTTTATTTAAATGTTTGCAGGAATTTAATGGAAAATTTTTGTAAAATATAACATTTTAATTTTCAGGTCTTTCTGGATGGACAGGAACAATCATGGTCTATCCGGGAAGGCCTTTTTTTATTGCAGGAATGGCGTAAAATGGAACTTTTGATGGAAATACGTTTGCAGAAAAAAGAAGAAAGAAAAGTGATGTTAGTTACGACTACTTTTAAAATTGAGAAGAAAAATGTCGATTTTTCTCGAATTTTGTTTATAAAAACATATGACGTTTTCTGCTATTTCAAGACAAAATGATTGACAAAATATGGAAAAAAAGTTATTCTATAAGAAAGGTAATATTGTAGAGATTTTATATATGAGTGGTTCGTCAAAGCCTCATATATAGGAAGTTCGGTGAGAATCCGACACAGGAACGCTACTGTGATGAGCAAAAGCTACAAGTCAGGTCTATTTCTGCAATATTGTGCATAAGCCCTCGGTTTCAGGGTGGCACGGTATTTTGTGACTGGGTCGTGCCATGCGTAGGGTACGGCTTATTTTTTTGCAAGAAAAAACCGCACGTTACCATCACATCTCAGAACACCAGGATATTCCCAATACGGGAGAGGAGGAGAAAGGCAGGTCAGACTCGTGATCTGTACGGGACAGAAACCGCTGTCCTAAGGAGAAACTACAAGAAATGAGTATTCAAAAAGAAAAGGAGAGAACAAAATGAGAAAAACATTCAAAAAATTAGCAGCATTAGCATTAGCATCCGCAATGACATTAAGCTCCAGCGTAATGGCATCCGCAGCAACTATGAACGTTTATGTAAGACAGTGGACACAGACTAGTTCAACAAACACTTATGAAGGAACCATAACAGAGAATCCATTTGGTCTGAACCCGGTAGTAAAAGTAGAGGGTGTGACTTCTGGCATGACCTACAAGGCGGCACTCCAGCAGGCAGCTAAAAAAGGATTTATTACTACATGGGATAAAACAAATACAAATTATTTAACATCCGTTAAGTATAAAAATTTCTCATGGGCAAATAATGGAGCAAATCATAATGTAAATAAAGATGCAGCAGGTAATACAATTGGTGCTATTTGGAAGGGAGATTCCTGGATGTGGTACGAAGGAGATAATCTTCGGTATGATGTCGCAAAATATCCGAACACGACATTAGGAGAAACATTAGTTCCTGCTGGCTTAACGGATAACGATGAATTTTCTATGGTATTAAGCTATGATCATTCTGAGTTTGCTTGGGGAACTCCAGCAACGGAGGATAATCAGTAATGAAAAGGAAGTATTTAGCGATTGTTCTAAGCCTTTCTATGGTGTTTTCTGTTACAAGTCCAGTAATGGCTTCTTCCGATGACTTTGAAGTTGTAGAGGAAAGTTCAGAGGACACATTTGCTGATGTTGAATCGGAAGTTTCCGTATCCTTAGAAGAGGATACGGAAACTGTAGAGCAGGATACAAACGAAGATCAAGATAATATAGAAATTGCACAATTTTCTGATATTGAAGATGACTTTAACGATGGAATGGAAACTGCTTTAGCAATAGGTGACGGTGAAACAGTAGCTGATGATTGGACACCATTGGAAAAAGAATCCAGTATTTCTTTTAAGTATAATGAAAGTGATAAGACATTATATTTTAAATGTTCTGGAACAGCAGAAATGCCGTCAAATAATCAGTCAGGAAGTACTGCTCAATGGGCTTTGGCATTAAAAGATAAAACAAAAGATGTAGAAAAAGTTGTAATAGGAGAGGGCATTACTAAGGTAGGCGAGAACAATTTTAATAATAAGTTGTCAGATTGGCCTAATTTAAAAGAAGTAGAGTTAGCTTCTACAGTTACTACTATCGGTTATGCTTCGTTCTATAAAGTTGCTGCGTTACAGACAATCAATTTGAATAATATAGACAAAATTGAACAGGCTGGTTTAGCAGAAACAGGCATCGAACAGGCTGTGTTTGATAAAGAACAAGTTGAAATAGGAGGTTCAGCGTTTGGGGATTGCCCTGATTTAAAATCAGTATCTGCAAAAGCAATTATAAATTGGGGTGATTCTTCTTTCTCTGGTTGCGGAAAACTTCAATCATTTGAATGCATAAAGCCAGTCTCAGGGATTCCAGATCAAACTTTCGATAATTGTACAGCTTTATCTGTATTTAATGTTAGTGGTATTAAAACTGTTGGTTTGTGTGCATTTGAAAATTGTGCTTCTTTAAATGAATTTGATTTTTCTAATGTTGAATCTTTGGGAGTGTATGCATTTAGTGGATCAGGGTTAACACGAGTTGCTTTTAATAAAGAAGACTTAACTTTAGAGTATGGTGCACTTGAATGCGAAAATTTGACAGGTATTTGTTATCCTGGAACAGCTGAAAAGTGGAAAACAGCAACAGAATATGCTGAAATTGTAGATTCAATTCCGGTTCATTGCAAGGCTGATACAGTAGAAGCCTTGCCCGCAACCTGTACAGAAACTGGCTGGAAAGAAGTTGGCGTTTGTGAAGTATGTGGTGAACACTATTCCTATCCAACAGAGGAAAATGCGATTCCTGCTACTGGTCATACATGGTCCGAGGATTATGTAGTAGATAAAGCAGCAACCTGCACCGAAGCTGGTGAAAAGAGTAAACACTGTACAATCTGTGATGCAAAAGAGGATGTACAGGAGATTCCGGCACTTGGACATGATTTTGTTTCCAAAGTAACCAAGAAAGCAACCTGTATAGCAGATGGTACTCTTACTTATACCTGCAGCAGATGCAACGAAACAAAGACCGAAACTATTAAAGCGACAGGACATAAGTGGAGCAACTGGAAAAGAACAACAGCAGCTACAGTATTTAAACCAGAAGTTCAGACCAGAAAATGCTCTGCATGCAATAAGAGTGAAACCAGAAATATAGGCAAAAAGCTTGCACCGAAAGCAACTCTTAATGCCTCTACTGTAACCTTAAAAGTAAAACAGTCTACTTCCAGACTTAAAGTTACCGGACTTGCAAAAGGTGATTCTGTAAAATCCTGGAAATCCTCCAATAGCAAGATCTTCACAGTAAGAGGCAAGTCTAACGGAACCTGCAAGATTACTGGCAAAAAGAGGGGAACTGCGAAACTGCAGATTACCCTTGCCAGTGGACTGAAGAAGACCGTTAAGGTAAGAGTTCAGACAGCAGCAGTAAAAACCTCAAAAATCACAGTATCCAAAAATGTAACTGTTCAGAAAGGAAAGAGAGTGACACTGAAGCCAGTCGTAACTCCATTCACATCCCGTCAGAAGGTTACTTATACAAGTTCCAACAAAAAGATTGCAACCGTTTCTTCCAAGGGCGTTGTAACTGGAAAGAAAAAAGGTACTGTAAAAATAACAGTAAAATCCGGATCTAAATCCGTTAAAGTAACTGTCAAGGTAAAATAATTAAAAGTTGAAAAGCTCTTCTTCCGTGAGGAAGAGGAGCTTTTTTTAAAGGAATGACAAAATGAAAAAAACAAAGTTGTGGAAAAGGATAGCTGGATGGCTGCTAGTTTTTCTTCTTGTATTACAGCTCCCGGTAAATGCCTTTGCGGGAGAATGGGTGGATAACACATCGTATTCATCTGAAGAAAACTTTACAGATGAACAGATGGATTCTGAAGAAAACAGTTCAGCTGATCTTCAAACAGGTGTAGAAGAAGCGTCAGATTCAGAAGACCAAATTGATATCGAGGAAGAGATTCCGACAGAAGATTCGGTTGATGTAGAAGAGGAAACTGATACCAGTTCTGACCTTGATATGGAAGAATCTGGCGTAAGTGAATTTACAAGTGAAAATGAATTCACGGACGGAAGTATTGCTCTGTTCAGTGATGGAACAGACCAGTCTGAAGATAAAACAAACGAAGAAAAAGAAATACAGGTAACTGTCAGTATCAGTAAAGATGGAAAATTCCTTGATGACAAAGATGGACAGCCTATGGCAGGACGTACTGTGACGTTGAGTGGGCAGTCTTCTTATACTATGGATGATGCCCTTAGGATAGCCCATAATCTGTATTACTCTGGCGGTGCAGCAGCCGGCTATGATTTTCGTGAAGATGAAAGTGGAAGCTATGATGGTCTGATCTATAAGCTCTGGGGATATGACCGGGATTCAGTGCCTGATATTCGTTTTGCACTGAATAATGACAGTGCGAATTACCAGGAATCCCTTACCAGGAGCGTTGAAAATGGGGACAACCTTCATTTTTATATCCAGCAGAGAAAGGGAAAAGACCGGTTTGCCTTTTTTACAGAAACAGAAGAAACGGTCACACAGGGAGAAACTATAACCTTACGGCTGCGCCAGGGCAATGTATATGGAACTGCGTTTTCAGACTGCAGCGAAGCCTCTATTTATATAGATGGTGTGAAACAGGAAGGACTGCTCACAGATTCGGAAGGACGGGTTACACTCCCGGCTTTGGAGGCCAGAGATACGCCTTATTTTGTTACAGCAGAAAAATTGGTGGAAACAGAAGATGGTTCGCTGGCAACCGCAATCTCAGCGGCTTATGCCAATGTAACAGTTGTTCCGGCATCCGGTCAGACGGGGGATTATCTCGATGCGGTGAGCCTGAAGATCACAGATGGGGAAACTCAGAAAGAATACCGTCTTGATGGATTAAATTCTGAAAGTGCATTTATGTTGCCTATGGAACTGAGTCATGGACAGATGGCGCTGCATGTGGACACGAAAGAAAGTTTTCCGGAAAACGGATCGGTCTATGCGGTATACACGAATCCGGCAGATGAAACCATATGCAGGGTGAAACTGGAGAACGATGGTTTTTCCGTATTAAAGGGTACTAGTGTCAAGTACAGTTATAAGGCAATCCAGTCATTCCAGCTTGAGGTGCGACAGAGAGGAAATGTTGTCCAGTCTGTACAGATTCCTGTTTCTTATAAGACGCATCTTACGGAACTAACAGTGGAAGATTCCTGGGGGCATAAACTAGGATGCAATTTGATAGACACGCTGGATGACCAGCAGATGGAAGTACTTGTTCCACAGAATACGAAATACATCAACATTGATGCATGGGCTCCTGGCTGGGCATATCTTTCCAATTATCCGGAATTGCTATCTTTAGACGGAGCGGAACTTACGAACAGTGGCAGGGGATTAAAATTTACCCCTGACTGGGAACTGCACAGTGTGTATCAGCTACACATCCATTTACCGGAAAGTGAAGAGAAATATATTGCGGAAGCTACCGATTATACGATCATTTTTAAGAAGGGTGAGACCGACTATACACCGGTCCTTTCTTACCAGGGTCAGGAACCTGGTGATTATGGTGTCATGCAGGGGGAGACGGCAGATGCTTTTGTGATACAGCCGGAGGTACTGCGGGAAGATGCGGGGAAACTGTCCTATCAGTGGTATCAGGGGGATTCCTTTGGTCAGATGGAAGAAATCGAGGATGCTACGGCGTCATCTTATCAGGTGCCAACGGATAAACCCCATTATTATAATTATTACAAATGTATTGTTTCCTATGAAATAGACGGAAAAACTTATTCAGCTGAAAGCAGCTTATATAGTGTAAGGGTATATCCTTTGACTTTGGAAGATCCACAGATCGCTAAACAGCCAGCGGATATGACCGGGGTGAAAGGAGTGCCGCTGCAGGATAAATTATCTGTAGAACTTTCTGATATAAATCAGCCGGACGTTGATGTGAAATATCAATGGTATAAAAATACAGAAAAGAATATCACAAATGGAACACTGATTCCAGGAGCAACGGAATCTTCCTATGAGCCGGATATAAAGGAGGCAGGCAAGACTTATTATTACTGCAGGATCCGGTATCAGCTGAAGGCTTATACAAAAAAGCAGAATAAGACCATAAACAGCGGTTTCGTATATTCAGACACCGCCTGTGTCACCGTCACAGAAGCCCCTCTTCCATGGGAGGGAAACGGAAGTGAAAGTTCCCCATACCTTCTTAAGACAGCTTCAGATGTCGAGGCATTGCGTGACAAGGTAAATATAGAGGGATTTTCCTTTGAAAATACATACTTCCAGCTTACGGAAGACATCACCCTGCCAACTGGATGGAAGCCTATCGGTGTGACCAGGGACGGAAAAAAGGATCTGCAGAACGGTGCAAACCTGAACGTGTTCAGTGGTATCTTTGATGGAAATAACCATACCGTAACAGTACCGGAGGGCGGGCTGCCTCTCTTTGGCTATGTCCGTAATACAAGGATCCGTAACCTGAGCATCTATGGAACAAAGATTGCCGGTTATGGCCTTGTCAACAACTTTGAAGGTGTCGGACTCTCCGGAACGGCTGTTGAGATAGACAATGTAACCTTAAAGAGCGGATCCAGCACTCTGAAAGCAGGACTTCTGGGTGCGAATAAGACGATGAGCCCTTATGCCGGATGTTCTTCTTCCTTTGAAGCAACAGTACGGAATTGTACCATTGAAAAGGATGTTGTCATTGGATATGACAAAGATATGAATGAAATCGGTGCTATTGCCGGTCGTATGCAGGGAACCGTGGAAAACTGTATAAGTTATGCCACCGTTTACGGAAGCAGTTATGTAGGCGGTATTATCGGAACCAGGGACAATGCCATGGGAAACTGTTCTGTGATCGGCTGTAAATTTTATGGCACCGTAGAGGCTTCCAGTGAAGTGGCTGGTGGTATTGCAGGTGGCGGTTATGACAATTCTACAGCCCCGAACGGATGCAAGATAACTATCAACAGCTGCAGTTCAGAGGGAAGCATCACCGGTTCTGACAAGGTGGGAGGAATCCTTGGTGGAGACCTCTATGTGGCACAGACCTGGAACAACTGCGTTTATACTTTCAAAAACAATTCATTTACAGGAAAGGTACAGGCAACAAAGGCAGACACAGCATATGTAGGAGGTATCATTGGTTTTTATGACAGCCTGAACCGGATCGATGACATCACCAACAATTATTATGCAAAAGACTGCGGGGCAGATAAAGGGATCGGTTTTGTAAGATACATTGATACCAACTGTCTGACCCATGAGACGGCAAGCGGAGCCACTTATGTCAATACAGAAAAAGAAACCACCAGCTGCCCGAAGGTGGAAGGCTGCGGATGGCAGACCGGATATAACCGGACGGATGATCCACTGGGGGCAGACCAGGAAAAACTGGTTTCTACAGAAGGCCTGCGTGTTTATGTGGATTCCATGGAGCTGACTGGTGATTACCGGACAGAGTTTTGCCTTGGGGAGGACCTGGATCTCAGTGGAATGAAAGTGGTTGCTGTGATCAGTGACGGAACCAGACAGGAGCTTTCGCTGACAGATCTTACCATAGAGGGATATAACAAGGATAAACGTGGGGAACAGAAACTGAAAATTTCCTATAAGGAAGCATTCGTGGAACTGACCGTTAAGGTATTGAAAAAAGATGCCGGTACGATCACGGTAAGCTTTACGCTTCTCGGAGACTCTGTTCATGGCAGTGCAAAGGAGGATCAGGAACACACCCTGCGAAAAGAAAATCTGGATACCTGGATTGCAGCAAAAGATTACACGATCGATGGAAATGCCAATGTCCTGGAACTCTTAAAAGAAGTGCTGTCCAAAAATGGAATGAGCTGTCGTACATTGAGGGATGAGACCTACATTGCCGGAATCACGAAGGATGGTCAGGAGCTTGCAGAATTTTCCAATGGACAAAACTCAGGCTGGATGTATACCTTAAACGGAATCCATCCGGATCTTGGAGTAAAAGAGCAGTATCTGGAAGACGGGGATGAGATCGTATTCCATTATACCGATGATTATACCATGGAACATGACCATGTATGGGACAGCAAATGGAATTTTGATAAGGATGCCCACTGGCATGAGTGTGTTGCCATGTATGGAAAATGTGACATCACGGATAACACGAAAAAGGGTGGTTACCAGAAGCATTCCTATGGAAAAGGAAAGCAGATCAAGGCTGCTACTTATAAGACAACCGGACTGATGAGATATACCTGCCAGGTCTGCGGATACGAAAAGACGGAAACGATTCCTGTAATTGCACATACGCATAAATACACCTGGAAAACTACGGCAAAAGCTACGGTATTCCGTCCGGCGAAGCAGGAAGGAACCTGTTCCCTCTGTGGTAAAAAACAGACACGGAATTATGGAAGCAAATTAAAGGCAACTATAAAACTGAACGTATCCTCCATTACCCTGCGGCGGAAACAGGCCACCACAAAGGTGAAGGTTTCCATGGCATACGGGGATTCTATAAAGTCCTGGGCTTCCAGCAACAAAAAGATCGTGACCGTTGATAAGAACGGAAAGATCAAAGCCGGAACCAAAACAGGAACGGCAAAGATCACCGTTACCTTAAAGAGTGGAAAGAAAGCGACTCTGAAAGTAAAAGTCCAGACTGCAAAGGTAAAGACTACGAAGATCAGCGGCCTCAAGAAAAAACTGACCATCAAGAAAGGAAAGAGTGTTACTTTAAAACCAGTGGTCAGCCCGATCACTTCCCAGGAGAAAGTGACCTACCGTTCTTCCAACAAGAAGATTGCAACAGTCAGCTCGAAGGGTGTGGTTAAAGGCCGGAGAAAAGGAACCGTTACCATCACAGTTAAATCTGGAAAGGTGACAAAAAAGATAAAAATTACAGTTAAGTAAACAGAGAAAGGGTGTAAAAGGTATCAAAAATCAAATAGTGTTTTTGGTACCTTTTCATCCGATAGAGGATAATTATGAAGCAACTGAAAAAAATATATTGGAAACGGATCGGGGTAATAGGAATCAGCTGTTTTATGCTTTTGTGGAGCTGTCTCCTTACGGGCTGTGGAATCGGGAAAGGGGATTCCGGAAAACCTGCTGCCTGTACCATTTCGATAGACTGCCAGACGATCCTTGACAATATCGGTGATCTAAAAGAAACCAAAAAAGAATTTGTCCCGGAGAATGGCTGGATACTTCCGGAAGTGGAAGTTAAGTTTACTACGGGCGATACCGTATTTGACATCTTAAAAAAAATCTGCGGGGAAAAGAACATCCAGCTCTCTTCCAAATACACCCCGTTATATAAAAGCTATTACGTGGAAGGCATCAATCAGCTTTATGAATTTGACTGCGGAAAAAATTCTGGCTGGATGTACAGTGTAAACGGAGAGTTTCCTAATTATGGGGCTTCCAGTTATAAGCCCAAAGATGGGGATAAGATTGAATGGAAGTATACCTGCAATCTTGGAAGTGATGTTGGAAACCCATACAAAGATAAGAAGTAAAGAAATTGTGAAAAATAGTTAAACTGGTATGAGATAAAGACCAGAAACATTGGCGAACATTGACAGAAATAAGGCATATCGTTATAATTAGAATAACAAAAAAATCGAGCGTGGTTCGGCTGATGGCAGCCGATTTAAGGAAATCCGGTGCGATTCCGGAGCTGCTTTTCCCTGTGTGAAATGTATCGAATGAAAAACGCCTTATGAAAGCATTTTGAGCCAGTATATCCAACACGTCAGGCAAAGAATACAAACATGTAAAAGATATACAGTTTGTATGATCCGAACGTTGGAAAGGAGATCATATGCGCTCACAAAATGATAAAGCAACATGGAGTATACTGCGATTTAATCATCGTACATTTACGGCACAGCTTGCCAGTATGCAAAGAAACAAACAGGTAGCAGCAATTCCTGAAAAATATATTTATATTGATGATTGCTGTTATAAGGGCAACGGGAAAATAAAAGAGATAATCCTGCCATCCGGCTGCAGAATCATAGGAAAGGAAGCTTTTGCAAGCTGCCAGCTCCGTAAGCCCGTTGTATTCCCACAGACCGTTAAAGAAATCAAAGAGAGTGCTTTTTCGGAAAATCATTCTCTCAGAGAAGTAACATTTCCGGCATCTTTGGAAATTTTGGGAGATTATAGTTATAAAGGATGCACAGCCCTTAAAAAGGTAGCATTTGAAACCAGTTCAGAATGCCGCAGGATTCCGGAGTGCTGTTTCCATTCCTGCACGCAGTTAAGTAAAGTGGTATTCCCGGAGCATTTAAAGAGTATAGGAAGAAGAGCTTTTTACCGCTGTAAGGAATTAAGGGAGATCACGCTGCCGGATACACTGGAAGAAATTGGTCTGGAAGCCTTTTACTTCTGTGGCTTTGAAACCATAGTCTTACCAAAAGAAATTAAAAAATTAGATCAGAGGGCCTTTTTCGGATGTAAGAAATTGAAAGAGGTATATATTCCGGAAAATATCATGTATCTTGGAGAGGAAGCTTTTCATGGATGCAACCGACTGGAATATCTGGAGATACACCATGATCCGGAATATATTGGTTCCCGGATCGTAAATAAAAATTGTACCATACGTTGTAAAAAAGGAAGCAAAGTGGATTTGTACTGTGAAGAGCAGGGATTAAAGAGGGAGTACATTTAAACGTGTTAGCAACAAATAAGACCGAGAAAAGAAACAGACAGCCTGCGGATCAATCCATCATTGATGCTTTCTCCACATGCCATCCATTTTTGAATTTTTTTTATTTTGCTGTAGTACTGTTATTTACTATGTTTAATCAGCATCCTGTCTTTATCTGCATTTCTTATGCGGGGGCTTTGTCGTATTCCATCCTTCTGCTTGGAGGAAAAAGGACACTTAGGCAAAGCTTTCTCTTTACCCTTCCCAGCCTTTTGATCGTGGCTCTTCTGAATCCACTTTTCAATCATTATGGGGTCACGATGCTATATTATGTAGAAAGCAGTGGAAACTGGATCACTTTGGAGGCCCTGGTCTATGGAGTAGTCCTTGGAGCGGTCATGTTCGTAGTGATCCAGTGGTTTTCCTGTTATAATAAAGTTATGACAAGTGATAAATTTATTTACCTGTTTGGAAGGTTGATACCGGCCCTTTCCCTGATCCTTTCCATGGCACTTCGCTTTGTCCCCAGATTTACGGGGCAGCTTAAAGTGATCCGGAACGGACAGAAATCCATGGGAAGGGATGTTTCAGAGGGCAGCCTTTTTAACCGTATCCGTGCGGGCTTTAACATGCTGTCGATACTGGTTACATGGGCTTTGGAGAATGCCATAGAGACTTCAGATTCCATGCGGAGCAGGGGATATGGATTAAAAGGAAGGACTGCTTTTTCCATTTACAAATTTACGAAGAAGGATAAAAGTCTTCTGGCGGTGATGGCAGCGTTATTCCTTGTATTTGCCACTGGCTGTATGAACGGGGCTTCTTATGCAAGTTATGATCCCCGGATCTTACTTGCCGGTTTTACCATTCAGGGGCACCAGGCTCCGATATCTGTTTCTACAGTTGAAGCAATGCTTACCTATATCTGTTTTGCATGTTTTTGTTTCCTTCCGGTGATCCTGGATGTGGCAGAGACCATCCGTTTTGCCAGAAGCCGGAAGTATTGTGAAACAGATCTGGATATGACTTACAAAAAAATCTACGAAACTCTGGAACAGGAAGGATAATGATTATGAATCTTGTAGAAGTAAAGGAGTTTAGCTTCGCATACCCGGAATGTTCCAGGAAGGTTCTGGATCATGCGAATCTGAAAATAGAAGAAGGAACGTTAAATGTGATCTGCGGACGGAGCGGATGCGGCAAAAGCACGCTGCTGCGCCAGTTAAAAACCGTGCTGGCCCCGGTTGGAAAGTCAGAGGGAGAAATCTTTTACCGGGGGATGCCGCTTTCGGGGATCGATCACCGGACACAGAGCCAGGAAATCGGTTTTGTCATGCAGAACCCGGATAATCAGATTGTAACAGATAAAGTCTGGCATGAGCTTTCCTTTGGACTGGAAAGCCTGGGATATGACAATGCGACCATCCGGCTGCGGGTTGCGGAGATGGCCAGCTATTTTGGTATCCATCAGTGGTTTTATAAAAATGTCTCAGAGCTGTCAGGAGGGCAGAAGCAGATCTTAAACCTGGCTGCGATCATGGCAATGCATCCGTCCCTTTTAATACTGGATGAGCCTACGTCTCAGCTGGACCCAATCGCCGCTTCTGATTTTCTGGAAACCGTGAAAAAGATCAACCGGGATATTGGAACGACGGTGATCCTTACGGAACACCGGCTTCAGGATATCATCCCTTATGCGGATAAGGTATTTGTCATGGATAAGGGGAATGTTTATCTGGAAGGAAATCCCAGGGAGATCGGGGCAAAATTAAAGGAACAAAAACATGGCATGTTTCTTTCCATGCCGATTCCTATGCAGATCTATGGTGAGACAGACAGTCAGGCAACCTGTCCGCTGACGGTCAGTGAGGGAAGACAGTGGCTCTCCCGTTACTGTAACGAAAAAGGAATTGCCTCGGATAGTCAGCAAAAAGGTGAAAGCACTGAAAAAGACAGACACACAAAAACAGATAGTTCGAAGAAAGAATGGTCCATTCAGATGAAAGATGTCTGGTTCCGGTATGAAAAGGACAGTCCGGATGTTGTCCGGGATCTTTCCCTGGAGGTAAAAAAAGGAGAGTTCTATGCACTGGTAGGTGGAAACGGTACAGGAAAGAGCACTACGCTGTCTCTTTTAAGCCGGGTGCGATGTCCATATCGCGGGAAGATCCTTCTGGAAGGGCGGGATATCCGTTCGTATAAAGACCGGGATCTGTATTGCGGGCTTTTGGGAGTCATGCCACAGAACCCACAGAGCATTTTCTTAAAGAAAACAGTCTTGGAAGATCTGTATTCTGTAATCGGGGGCAGGAGAGAAAAAATGTCTTCGGAATATCAGATCCACATGAAAAAAGAAAAAGCCATAGAAGGGATCGTAAGCCTTACCAGGCTGGAAGGGCTTCTGGAAAGACATCCTTATGACCTGAGTGGCGGGGAACAGCAGAGACTGGCACTTGCAAAAGTCCTTTTGCTTCGTCCGCGGATCCTTTTGATGGACGAACCTACGAAGGGAATGGATGCAGAATATAAAGAAGAGATTGGAAAGATCTTAACCCGGCTGAAACAGCATGGCCTGACGATCTTTATGATCTCCCATGACGTGGAATTTGTTGCAGAGTATGCGGACAGGGTAGGCCTGTTTTTTGAGGGAAACATCGTTACCAGCCAGAATACCCGGGAGTTTTTTGCCGGAAATAATTTCTACACAACTGCAGCAAACCGGATGGCAAGACATTTGTTTCCGGAAGCTGTGACTGGAAAGGATGTGATTGCATGCTTACGGAACAGCAACTAGACCAGTTTATAGATGAATTCTGGGAAGACATCCCAAATGAAAGGGCAGAAGATGGGCCGGCAGAAGATCTGGAAGAATACACCCTTCCTTCTGATGGGATGATCATCCGGCAGATGGAAAAGAAGGGGAAAGTCAGCCGGAGGACCTGGTTTGCCCTTATCTTGATGCTGTTAGTGGTTCCGCTGCTTTTGTATCTGTCGGTCAGGTTTTTCCATGGAAGGAAATATCTGATATGCAGCCTGATTGTGATCGTGGCTGCAATGCTCCCGTTTTTTATGATGTTTGAAGGACGCAAACCAAAAGCACGGGAAATCATGGTGATCTCTGTCCTTGCAGCGATTGGTGTTGCAGGCAGGGCTGCCTTCTTTATGGTACCCAGTTTCAAACCGGTAGCTGCTATTGTGATCCTTACCGGTGTTTCTTTTGGGGGAGAGGCGGGGTTTCTCGTTGGCTGTCTTATCATGATGTTATCCAACATGTTTATGGGACAGGGTCCCTGGACACCATGGCAGATGTTCTCTTTTGGCATCATCGGGTTCCTGGCAGGAATTCTTTACCAGAAAGGAATCTTAAAAGCAAGGAAGCGGGATCTTTGTATCTATGGATTTTTAAGTGTGGTGCTCATCTATGGCGGGATCATGAATCCGGCAAGCATCTTAATGTCTTACGGATACATCACACCGGCCAGCCTGGTTGCTTTCTATATTTCAGGAATCCCGGTGGATCTGGTGCATGCACTGTCAACCGTGATCTTTTTATGGTTTTTGAGCAGGCCGCTTCTTGAAAAACTGGAACGCATTAAGAAAAAATACGGGCTGATTGAGTCCGGGAAAGAGGAAATGCTTTGATCTATGTCAGCCATTTGCTTTGCGATGAAGATATGAAAGAAATCTGCGGTCAGTATGGAGCCGGTGTGGAAAGTATCGAGTTTTCCATATCTGACAATCTGGACCAGCCGGAAAGAAAAATGGAACAGTATCAAAAAAGACTGGAGCAGATGGGAAATCCACCGCTTATCCTGCATGGGCCTTTCCTGGATTTAAACCCGGCATCTTTTGACAGCCAGATAAGGAAAGTGACGATGGAGCGGTTTGACCAGTGTTACCAGGCAGGGATCCGCCTGGGGGCAGAAAAGATCGTATACCATTCCGGGATGATCCCGATGGTATATTTCCGGGAAGGCTGGGCAGAGCAGACGGGCCGGTTTTTCCGGGAGTTTTTAAAAGACCGGGAAGGCCCTGAGATCGTCATGGAAAATGTCCTGGATGAAGACTGGCGGCTCCTTTTGGATGTATATAGAATCATAGATCATCCAAAGTTTAAGCTGTGCCTGGATATGGGGCACGCACACTGCTATTCCAAAGTTCCTGTCCTTGAATGGGCGGAGGAACTTGCACCCTGTGTCGGACATGTACATATCCATGACAACGCAGGGAACAGGGACTCCCATTTAGGATTGGGGAAGGGCACGCTTCCCTGGGAAAAAGTATTAGAAGTCCTTCCCCGCACGGAGGAACGGACCTGGACGATAGAATGTTCCAATAAAGAAGACGTGCTTCTCAGCGTAAAACAGATAAAAGAAAAAATGAGGGGGAGATTATGAACAGATTAAAAAAACGGACATGCCAGTTTCTGGTGTTAGTTACCACAGCAGGGTTTTTGACAGGCTGTGGGGGCGGGACTCCAAAACTGGAAGATGCACTGAAAAAAACAGCTGCTTATGAACAGAAAACCGTAACATCACCGGCATCGGATACCTTGGGCGGGGAATGGACGGTGATCGCACTTGCCCGTTCGGGAGAAACGGTGGATGAGAACTATTTCGAAAAATATCGTGCCAATCTTGAAAAACGGGTCAAAGACCAGGAAGGCGTGCTCAGTGATAACCGTTATACGGAGTATTCCAGGGCAGTCATGGCATTGAAATCCATAGGAAAGGATCCAACGGATATTGGCGGTTACGATATTGAAAAGCCGCTGGAAGATTTTGATGCAGTGGTCTCCCAGGGATTAAACGGTGCCATTTATGCACTGATCGCCTTAAATGCCGATGACCCGGATGCCAATAAAGACGGGGAGCTGGAACAGAAATATCTGGATTACATATTGGAACGGGAAAAAGCAGATGGCGGCTTTTCCCTGGATGATAACGCCAAAGACGGGGATGTGGATCTGACCGCCATGACACTGCAGAGCCTGGAACCATACCAGGATGAAGAAGATGTAAAGGAAGTCATTGATAAGGGTGTGGAATTTCTGGCAGATATACAGGACGATGATGGCGGTTATACCGCATTTGGCGCAAAGAGCTCGGAATCCATTTCCCAGACCGTGATCGCACTCAGTGCGGTAGGTGTAGACTGTAATGAAGACGAACGTTTCCAGAAAGATGGAAAAGGCCTGTATGATACCCTGATGACTTTTTATCAGAAGGATGGAAGTTTTAAACATACCCTGGACGGGGAAAGCAACCCCATGGCAACAGACCAGGGATTCTGTGCACTGGTGGCTTACCAGCGCTACCAGGATAAGGAAAACAGTTTTTTTGATATGACAGACCACAGATAAGGATGGAGGAAAAAATGCCGCAGAAAATAACAGAACTTCAGAATCAGCTGGAGAAAATCATTAAAGGAAAAAAAGATATCACAGATAAGATCCTCATGGCAGTGCTCGCAAAGGGACATGTCCTTCTGGAAGATGTTCCTGGTGTCGGTAAGACGACGACCGCACTGGCACTGAGCCGTCTCATGGGAATGGAATTTAACCGTATCCAGTTCACCCCGGATGTTGTCCCTTCCGATGTGACCGGATTTACCATGTATGACAAACAGAACGGACAGTTCTCCTATCATGAGGGAGCGGTCATGTGCAACCTTTTACTGGCAGATGAGATCAACCGTACTTCCAGTAAGACCCAGTCTGCCCTTCTGGAAGTAATGGAAGAAGGAAAGGTGACGGTAGACGGGGAAACCCATTGTGTGCCATCCCCGTTTGTAGTCATTGCCACAGAAAACCCGGTGGGCTCTTCCGGTACACAGCTCCTTCCGGAATCACAGCTTGACCGTTTTATGATCAGTGTCAGCATGGGATATCCGGATCACCAGAGCCTGGTGGAACTGTTACGGGACAGACAGAAGGAAAATCCCCTGGAAAATGCAAAGACCGTAGTTACCCGGGAGGAGGTGCTGGAACTCCAGAAACAGGTACAGGAGATCTATGTAGCAGACCAGGTGCTCGACTATGTGGCAGACCTTGCGGAAGCTACAAGGAAACATGTGCTGATTACGCTGGGATTAAGCCCGCGTGGAACCCTGGCACTGGTAAGGATGGCAAAAGCAGCTGCTTACATGAAAGAAAGGGATTATGTCATTCCAAAGGATGTGCAGGAGGTATTCAAGGACGTTGCGGCACACAGGATGATCCTGGATTCCAAGGCGAGGTATCAGGAAAAAACTGCCCGTGCGATCCTCACGGACATCCTGTCAGAAGTGCCGGAACCGAAGGTGGAAGGATGATAAAGAACAAGATCCTGTGGCTTTTGTGGCTGGTCTGCATGGCAGGAGCAGCAGTAATTACAGGCACATGGCTCTTTGCAGCGGTTCTCTTACTCTCCGTCCTTCTTCTGATCTTTTCCGCAGGAAGTGTGGTCTTATCCGGAAAAAAGGCCGTTATAAAACTGCAGCTTCCAAAGGCATCGGAGCGGCTGGAGAGCTTCCATGGAGAAATGCGGATGGAGAACCGGTCTGCATGGCCGGTATTTGGCGGGGCAGGGGTACTTCAATGGGAAAATCTGTTTACCGGTGAAAAAGGAGAGATCCCTCTTTCCTTTTCCCTGGGAGGAAAGGAAAAACAGGTCATCGGGTTTGAGACCGGAAGCAGCTGGTGCGGCTGCATCAGATTTTGTTTTTCTGACTGGAAATGCCAGGATTTTTTCCGCATCTTTTCTTTAAAGAGGAAGGCAGACGCAAGTGCTTATACGGTTGTAATGCCGGAAAAACAAAAAGGGGAGATGTCCCTCCTGGCCAGGGAAGGGTTTGACATGGAAAGCTTCCGCTATTCCGGAAGCCGCCCGGGGGACGATCCGGGAGAAACTTATGATATCCGGGAATACCGTTCCGGTGACAGCATCCGGCAGATCCACTGGAAGTTATCCGGAAAGCTGGATGATATTATGATCCGGGAAAAAAGTTTCCCGGTGGATGATACGGTACTGATCCTGGCAGAAGCGTTCCAGGCAGAGCGGGATCCACAGCGTGCCGAAACAGTGGCGGAAGTCTTTTCCGCAGTCCTTCAGAGTTTTATGGAGCAGAAGATCTCCTGTCAGGCCGGGATCTATGACCGAAGCAGCGGGAAGTTCCGGCTGGAGAAGATCCGCACAGAGGAGGACCGCGAAAACATCCTGTACCGCTTCCTGCGTTATGGAAGTGATGTAAAAACCCCGGTCACGGTACAGGAATATCTGAAAGATCCGGGAACACAGAATTTTGCAAACTATGTATATATAACCGGCGACCCGCAGGATAAAGAAGCAGAACTCCTGGCAGCAAAGGGAGAAGTGACGATCGTAGGATGCGGTACAGACGGCAGAGACAGTGGAGGAGAACAGGTATTATGGAAATACGGATCACAGAATCCAAAAGACAGTCAAAAACAGCATATGGAAAACAACTGTCCGGTATCCTGCTGGAAACTGCACTGATCTGGCTGAGTGCAGGCGGAGGGCTCCTGCTCTTTTTACGAGCCCTTACTGAGCAGGAACGCATGGCACCGATTTTGGGAAGCGTGCTCCTTATGGCTGTGTTCTGCACGGCTACAGAAAGAATGGGAAGATATGGACTTTACGGACGGATGGGAATGGGAGCGGTTTCCATCGCGGGGATCTTCCTGTTCCATGGACAGCTCCTGGACGGTATGGCATTATACTGGAATGATATGGCAGACATCCTGGGAAGCCGTGCCGGGATTTACCTCAAAAGGTTTGAGACTGCTGGGATACAGGGAGGGGATGCCGCCCGCATGGTATTCCTTATTTATCTTGGAATGGCAGCGGCAGTCTGCGGATTCCTTATCCTGAAATTGAAGTTTTATCTACTGGTGCTTGCCTGGGCTCTGGTACTTCCTGTCCTTTCGGGAATCCTTGGTATGGAACCGGATGCAGGCACAGGAGTTATTTTTTACATGGGGATCCTTTTGGAACTGAATCTTATCCTTTCCCGTTCTGGAAGGAAACGTCACCGGGCAGAGAGCAGCCGGGCATTTTTGACAGGAAGCATCCTGGCATGTGCGGTAATGCTGGCAGCCGGGATCCTTCTGGAACAGTTTATGCCGTCCGAAGACTATGGTTCCTCGACACTTGTCACAGAAGCTAAAAAAGAGGCCCTGGACGGGATCAGCAGCCTGCGGTACAAAAAAGGAAAGATCAATACCCTTCCGGATGGAAAGCTGAAAGAATGCGGTGCTTGGAGTGCCTCAGACGATACGGCACTTTCCGTTACCATGGAAAATCCGGATTCTCTCTACCTGAGAGGATTTGTGGGAAGCGTGTATGACGGTTCTTCCTGGGAAAGCTTGGATACGGAGGATGCCTATAAACAGAGGACGCTCTTTTACTGGCTCCATCAAGATGGATTTTATGGGGAGACCCAGCTAAGCCGTGCAAGGGCACTTGCAGATGATGATGCCCTTTCTGACAAAGTATCCGAAGTGGACATAAAAAATGAAAAGGCAGACAGCCGTTATCTCTATACCCCTTATGAGATCACAGAACTGCCTGTCGGATACAGGAAAGAGACACCGTTTGCTGACAGTATGTTAAAAGCAAAAGGACTCTTTGGAGCAAGAAACTATCACTATCAGGCAAATGGAAACCTGGTAAAAGATTTTACGGTGCTGGGGGCAAGGGTCTATCAGGCACTTGCCAGGGATGAAGGGGATTCCTACCGTGATGATGAGAGTTATTACAACGCATTTGTGTACAGCCAGGATACGAAGCTGTCCGGTGCACTGGAAACCCTGTTCCGCAAAGAACTGGGGGACGGTGGAAACCGGGAACAGGGGCATACCGATTACTATACAGCGATCAGCAGGATCCGTTCCTATCTGGAAAAGAACCTGACTTACAGCACGGCAGCCGATCCGTATACCGGACAGGGGGATTTTGCAGAGGACTTCCTGACAAACACCAGGATCGGCCACAGTGTCCATTATGCCACGGCAGCGGCACTGATGTTCCGTTATTACGGGATCCCGTCCCGTTATGTGGAAGGCTATCTGATCACACCGGAAGATATCAAAGATAAAAACCCGGGGGATGCGATAGAAGTCCCGGGAAAGAATGGACATGCCTGGACCGAGATCTATATGGACGGCCTTGGATGGGTACCGGTAGAAATGACACCGGAATACTATAATGTCATGGAGGAAGCAGACCTCACGGCAGGCCTGGAGGCAAAAGGAGCCAAAGCAGCCGCCATCCCGGAAGCACAGGACGAACCGCCTGCACAGGAGAACATCCAGACACACTGGAGCTTAAAACTGGCACTGTTCGGAATCGAAAAGCTTCTGTTCCTCCTGCTTGCGGTATTTGACCTCTTCTGCCTGATATTTATCTTTACGGTCTGTGTGCTCCGCATCCACGCAAACAGAAGACGGAGAAAACTGTTTGAAAGTGAAGATGACCGCCAGGCGGTTCGCGCCATGGCCGGATATGCGCGACTTCTTTATTATCATGGCCCTGAGCTTTATTCGGAAGATGCCATGAAGTGTTACCGAAAAACAAGCGTTATCGGGGAAAAGGCTGCGTTCAGTCCCCATGCTGTATCAAAAGAAGAACGAAAGGATACCGCTCTGTGCGTGCAGAAGATGAAAAAAGAACTGAAAAAAGCCAGAAGCTGGTATGGAAACTGGATCATGAAATATATAGAAAGGCTGTATTAAGGAGGAAATGACCATGAAAAAGAGAAAAAAGAATAACCGGCTTTCCTTTCTGACAGCTATTGTCTGTCTCCTGCTTTTTGCTGGAGTATTATTGCTGGGAATGAAAAACTATGAACCGGAGAAAAGTGAAAATCCGGTACAGGGGGTGAACAGTGAAAGCTCCTTAAAGGGCTATCTTGGAAAGGGATATGCTTATGCCGGAAGCCAGGAAGATGCTTCCACGGGTGAAGAATCTTCCTTTGAAGAACAGGCACAGATCCTGGAAGATGAACCGGAGGAAGAACCGGAAAAGAAAAAGGAAGAGGCACAGGCGACTGTCACCCCGGAGCCGACATCAGAGCCGGAAGCTTCCCAGACACCGGAACCGGACAGCCAGAAGGAAGATACCCAAAAAGGGGATACCGATCCGGAAGACGGCTCCACAGGAGAGGATAATGACAGCTCCAAAGACAATACCATCCATTATGACAAAAATGGTGACCAGGATGATGACAGCCGGAAAGAAACACCGGACCAGGACGATGACCGGAACCAGGATGGGGCGCAGGTACCGCTCAGTGCAACGCCGACGCCATCTCCGGAGCCGGAACCGACACAGGAACCGGAGGAAGACCATTATCCAACGATCGCCACAGACCTGACTGACGGGGAAACGGTAAATGCCGCGTACCGTACATTTTATGTACAGGCGGTAGACTGGTACGGGAACAGCTTATCCTCTACGGCACTGGAAGTATATGGAAACGGTGAAAGACTTTCTTCAAAAGGGGAGCCTTCGCCGGGAATCCTGGCTTACCGTCTGGATCTGAATGAGGGCAGCAACACTGTGGATATCAAGGCAACGGATGATGAGGGATGGAGTACCACGCTTCCAACGTTTACCATCTATAAAGGGGATGAGAGCCAGGAAGAACCTGCCGGCTCCATCACGGTCAGCATTGAGGCGGGGACTGTCGGACTTGGGACAATCCTGCCGGCGACATCCATCGACTTTTATCAGGGCGAACAGCTTTCCTCCGTGGTCTTAAGGCTTCTGCAGAACAGCGGGTTTGACTGGAGAAATGATGGAAGTGCAACAGGAGGTTTTTACCTGAAAGCTATCGGACGCGGCGGCATCACTTCCGGAGCTTCGATCCCGGATGACCTGATGGCGCATCTGACAGAAGTAAACTGCCAGCTGTCCGGGCATGATGCCAACTGGCTGGGAGAATTTGATTTTACCATGAATTCCGGCTGGATGTATTTTGTAAACGGTGAATATATGAACATTGGAATGTCGGGCTATTTCCCGGCAGACGGTGACGAAGTAAGACTTCGCTTTACCCTGTATTCCGGAGCAGATCTGGGTGTCGGGGATAACGGCGAAGTATGGGGGGACTGGTAATGAAAAAAAACAATTTAAAGAGACCGATCATTAACAAATTTATTATCGGGACCCTTTCTGCAGGACTTCTGGCAGGAGGGGCTGCACCAGAAACAGATGCGATCTTTGTCAGGGAAGTTTATGCAGCAGACAGCACAGAGAGTTCGGAAGGGGAAACGCTGGCAGAACCATCGGTACCCGCAGAACCTACCGCCGTTCCGGAGCCGACTGCAGAACCAGAGCCGACTGCAGAACCGGAGCCGACCCAGATACCGGAACCAACCGCTGTGCCGGAACCGACTGCTGCACCAGAGCCAACTGCCACTCCGGAACCAACCGCAGCACCAGAGCCATCCGTTACACCGGAGCCTTCTGTTACACCGGAGCCTTCTGTTACACCGGAACCGACCATCACTCCGGAAGTTAAAAGCAGCAATGCGGATCTGAAAGAATTATATATATCCAGCTCCGATACCTGGGGAAAAGGGATTTTAAAACTAGATCCCGCATTAAACAAGGACCGTGACAGATACAAGGCGGTTTATGACGGGGAACGCCAGAGCCTGAACATCTGGCTGACAGCGGAAGAAGAACATGCCACGGTCAAGATCTATGCGCTGAGCGGAGTGAAGCATTCTACCGTGGAAAAAGATGAGACCATCAAAGAAAGCAACGATGGAAAGGGGCATGTTTACTGGAAGATCCATTTCGGAGACCAGGAAAAGGAAGCTATGGTCCGGGTGCAGGTAACCGCACAGGACGGCACCCGGAGGGATTATTACCTGACACTTGGGATTACGGACCAGACCCCGCCGGAACTGAAAAAGATCAGTGCGAGCAGGATATCCGTGGACCAGGCCTCAGTAGTATATAAGACCAGTGAAAGGGGACAATGCTATTACCGTGTTATAGAGGCCGGTGCGAAAGTACAGACCCCGGATACCTCAAAAGAGGGAAGAGAAGTGCTGAAAGGAAGCGATACCCTGACCATTACAGGCCTGTCAGAAGGTGAAAAAGATGTGGTGATCGTGGTGAAAGACCTTGCGGGCAATGTAAGCAGTCCGCTGGTGATCCGGATCCCTGATGTCAGAAAGAAGAATAACGGGGCAGCGGGAAATGGGGGCAATGGAAATTCCGGTTCGATCGCCCAGAGACCCGGATATGGTGGAAATAAAAGTGAAGCCGGAGTCCCGGGCAAAGGCAATAATGGGGAAGGATCCCTTACAAATCTGAAAACGGTTGGCGGAAAAGGTACGGCATCCGGAAAGAACGGATTGGATAGCACAGACGAAAACAAGGAAAAGAAACTGACGGCTTATGCCGGTACGAAGAAAAAAGGCTCCGGTTCCGGTACATCAGGTGAAAAGAAAAGCAGCAAAAAAGCGGATGCCGTAAAAGACAAAACAAAAGAGAAAACAGAAGAGTCATCCACAGAAGAACTGACTGAAAGCAAAGACAGGGAGGCCACATCAGGGACAGCATCCGCTTCCTCCAAAAACGAAGGAAAGAGTATCCCGGAACTGGTAGGAAGTAAAGTAACAGATACCTGGACGCACATGAAACTCTTTACCAGGATTCTATCCTTATTTGCACTGGCAGGAGTTTTGTATCTGCTCTTATGGACAGGAGCGAGACGCAGTTTCAGAAAAATAAAAAACAGGAATCCACTGCTTCAGCAGTAAAAAATCCAAAAGGGAGGTAAACATCAGATGAAAGGAAGACTAGGAAAATGGCTGGCAGTCCTTCTGTCGGTGAGCATGCTGGCAGGGACAGCTCCGGTCTATGGAGCCGACATATCCATGGAAAGTGATTTTTCTTCCGGGGCAGCAGAGATGGAAGCACAGCCGGATGTCCAGGAAGGGACCGAGATCACAGAAGAGCCGGGAGACAGTGACGTGGAGATCACAGAAGAACCGGAAACAGAGCAACCAGAAGATGCGGAATTCTCAAAGGGGGAATTTAACGGCGAGGATCAGGAGGAACTGGTCATGGACGGCTCTGACGATGAAGATTCTGCAGAACTTACCTTTGAGGATGCTCCATTTGCCGGGGAGAACAGTACGAAAGAATATCTCAAGGATCTCAGTGTGTATTCCGGCTATGGCGTTAAGGATCCTCTGGAGATCAGCCGCAGGGAAGATTTGGATGAAACTTATGGCGGGAAAACCTATACCGTTGAGATCGGATCCAGTTATAATTCTACCGGATTTTATGTAACGGCAGATCTGGGAGCCGATGCGCCGGAGGGATCAACGATCCGGTTATCTGCCTGCGATCTTGATGGAAAGACGGTTGAGAGTGAGATCATTGCAACCGGATATACCGATGGAAAACGTTATAATTTTTCAAATGTTTTTACAAAGGATAATGGAAAAAGGGCTGTTTACACAGTAACAGCCGGTACAGCCACAGACAGCCAGACTTACAAGATCGTAGTGCTCCGGAGGCTGGATCTTTCCATGATCGGCTGTTACCTTCCCGCGGACACGGACATGGCCAAAAACCTGATCTCAGAATTTGACAGTGCCGGTATCACCAGGGATTATGATGTGACAGTGGGTGAGAATACAGAATCTGTAAAAGTTTCTGCAAAAGCCTTTAATGACAAGTGGTATGGCCTTACCGTAAACGGACAGGCAGTATCCGGCAGCAATGCCATTGAGATTCCTCTTGACGGTTCTGAGACCAGGATCACTTTCCAGATGAAAGAAGACGGGACTTATCAGGATCCGGCTTATCAGGATATCACTTATACTTCCACAGGAACTTATACGATCACCGTACATAAAAAAGCAAAGTCCTCGATCACTTTTGTAACAGATCCATCGGATGCAGTGGTCAGTGTATATGATTCTAAAGGGGAGCGTGTGGAACCTTCCAAAGATGCTTCTGTGTATGATTCTCTTTATTACGGGGATGAGTATACCTGGAATGTGTCACGACATGGATATATTTCCAGAAGAGAGAAGTTTACGGTAGGTGAGGAAACAGAGATCCAGGTAAAACTGGAACAGCAGACGGCAACGCAGCCAGAGATCACGGATAATGACTGGAGCAGTTACCGGAACAGTGAAACAAACAACGGGATCACCAATACCTCCACGCCGGCAAGCAAGGATACAACGGTGCAGAAATGGTCCCTGCATCTGGATGCAAAGGGATGGGATGCAGCACTTACCCCTCCACTGATCCTGGGCGGCTATCTTTACGTGGCATCCGGACAGTTCATCTATAAAATAGATAAAAATACCGGGGATATCGTGCAGACCAGTGAACAGATGCACGGAAATATGCAGTATGCCATGATCCCGCTTGCTTATGCGGAAGGAATGCTTTTTGCACAGATCGGCGGCGGACAGATCCAGGCACTGAGTGCCACTTCTTTAAAATCCCTCTGGATCAGTGAGAGCCTGGGAGGCCAGACACTTTCCCCGATCACCTATAAGGATGGATATATTTATACCGGAACCTGGACTTCGGATACAACCCCTGGTTCTTACTTCTGCCTTTCTGTTACAGATGAAGACCCGTCAAAAGGTGATGAGATAAAATACTGTACCTGGAAATATAACCATAAGGGCGGTTTTTACTGGACAGGTGCTTATGCGTCCGAAAATTATCTGGTGTTTGGTTCTGATGACGGGGCCGGTGATGCCTATACTTCTATCCTGTATTCAGTTAATACGCACACCGGACAGCTGATCGACAAGCGCACGGACATGATCGGCGATATCCGATCCACCATTGTTTATAACAACGGATATGTTTATTTTACGACCAAAGGCGGCTATCTCTACCGGGTTGCCATGAATGCAGATGGTACTTTCGGTGCAGTGGCAAGCTATAACCTGGGCGGTGCGGCAACATCCACACCGGTCGTCTATAAAGGAAGAATCTATGTAGGTGTCTGCGGAAACGGCGGACAGTACAATGCGGATGGGGGACACCATTTTGATGTCCTGACAGAATCTGCTTCCGGTCTTTCCCTTGCATATAAAGTTTCTATCCCGGGATATCCGCAGGCAGCACCGCTTCTTTCGACCGCTTATGAAAACCAGGACTTTAATGGAGATGGCAAAGCGGATGGACGTGTTTATCTGTATTTTACCTACAATGCAAAACCTGGCGGTATCTATATGCTGACAGATGAGCCGGGCCAGACTTCCGGAAAACCGAAAGAACTCTTCCGTCCGGTACTCGCACAGCAGGAGTACTGCATCAGTCCGATCTGCGTAGACAGGGATGGGACACTTTATTATAAGAATGACTCCTGTTATCTGATGGCACTGGAAACAAATGGAGCTTACCTTGACAGTGTATCAGCAGAAGCAGATACTGGCCGGGTCAGCTGGGAAAAAGCATTCCAGCGTTCGGAAAAAGAGCATACCTTAAGGGTTGCTGAAAATGCTACAAAAGTGACCCTGACATTTAAAGCACCTGCCGGATGTACCCTGACTGTCAACGGAAAAGCTTCCAATGGAACTTATGTGGCAGATGTAAGATCCGGACAGGCAGATGTTACGGTTAAAACAACACTGAACGGAAAGAGCAGGGATTATATCTTCCACCTTACCAGCGGGCTTGGAAATTCCTCCCTGGCAAACCTGGTGGTAAGTACCAGCAATACTTTTACAGATACTTCAAAATATCTTACATTATCACCGGTATTTGACAGCACCAAAACCAGCTATACCGTTTCGTATCTTGCAGACAAAGAGGAAAATAAGGAAAAGTTCCTCCGCCTTTATGTGGAACCTTCAGATGGGGATGCCACGGTAACGGTACAGAAAGTAAAAGGTGTTGAGAAAGTATCCATGCCGGTTGTGGCAAACGGAAAAACGAAACGTGTAAATGTATACTGGGAAACAGATGCAAGCGAAGCACAGGTGAAGATCACGGTAACAGCTGCCGGAAGCGGAAAAACAGACTATCTTCTTACCATACAGCGGAAAGAAAACGTTCCGACACCAACACCTACAGAAGTACCGGAGGTGTTCGGACCATGGAAAACGATCTCTGCAGCCACGGTATTTTCACCGGCTGTACAGATGCGTACCAGCAACAAGGGCCGCAAGGAAAAGAGGACCGTCGGCAAAAAACTGACACCTACGATCAAGGTAACGGCTACCAGCATTAAGCTGAAAGTAAAACAGTCTACTTCAAAAATAAAGGTTTCCGGACTTGCAAAAGGTGATTCCGTTAAAAGCTGGACTTCCAGCAATAAGAAAATCGTTTCTGTAAACAGCAAGGGAACGATGAAAGGCTTGAAAGCCGGAAAAGCCAAAGTGACCATTACACTGGCTAGCGGCAAGAAACAGGTCATTTCCATTACTGTGCAGAAAACAACGGTAAGGACAACGAAAATCACCGGTCTGAAATCCAGGGTGACCGTTGCAAGGAATAAAAAACTTACGCTGAAACCGGTCATCAGCCCGATCACTTCCCAGGAGAAGGTTACCTACAGTTCTTCAAATAAGAAGATCGTGACGGTAAATTCCAAGGGTGTTATCACCGGAAAGAAAAAGGGAACAACCTATATCACAGTGAAATCTGGAAAGATCCGTAAAAAAGTAAAAGTAGTTGTTAAATAAAAATGATTCAAGCAGGAGCTGTCTTTCATGAGTACACATGGAATGACAGCTCTTATTTTTTTTGAAATTATATAATATTTATATTAAAATGTAGTGGCAATAATAAAAATATGGTAAAATATAGGAAAAACAAATAGTGGGAGATGATAAATATGGCAAAAAAATCACCTGAAGATCAGAATGAAATCCCCTTTTTAGAAAAGTTTATGGTGTCACAAACGTATGATATATTTCGCTTCGGAGGTGAAGAAATAAAAAATGATGAAGTTGGCATACAAAGAATGCTGCAAAATTTCTCAGGACTTTTAACAGAAGAACAAATTCGGGAGAATATGAAAAAATATAATCTCCCTAAAATGTTTGAATTAGTAAAAGAGTATTTTAAAAAAGAATATGATTTTGAAGGAAATGCAATTCAGTTAAATAATCGTTATCAGAAGACAATCAATAGCTATATTTATAACGATCAAAAAAATCCAACTTTTATTCATATAGATGAATTATTTGAATCAACAGTGATTTCTTTTTTCGTAGCAATGTTCAAGTGGTCCAAAGAATTTGATAACTTGGATATTTACGGAGACTGTTTTAGATACACACTTTTTTTGATGAATGATGTATGTATTTTTGGCGAGATGCAGGCACTTGATGCAAATAATGCTTTGCTGCATTTACTAAATGGAGATATGCAGATTATGAAACTTGCAGAAGACTGTTATTGGACGATTGTAGTTTTCAGCATGGCTCACGAAATTGCACATGCTTATCTCGCGCATATTGGCAAAAAATACTCCGAAAGACATCTGGAGAAGGAAGAATACGATGCAGATGCAATAGCCTATGATATTGTCCTTAAAATTATCATGAAGGAGAGTAATGAGGAGCCGATTCTGGAAAAATATACTTATTTGGCACCTGCAATGTATATGGATTTTTTTGACTTGTATTATTATACAGACCGTGTATTGTATAAGACAATGCTTTCAGACTCAGAGCATCCAAACCCAGTTAAGCGAAAAGGAAAGTTATTTGCCATTGTAGATAAAGATGAATATGATTTTGATACGATAGATGGAAATCATCTATATGGTGGATTCCTTGACGTCTATGATGAATATAGGGATCAGGTTTTTCTAAAAAAAGAAAAAGGAAAATTGGATAAAATTATTCATACAGAGCGAAGAAACAGAATGAGGAGATGAGTAAATGACCCAACATGAAGCAGAAGAGTATAATCATTTATTAATCAATGAAGTAATAAAAGAAGCAGAAACACTTGGGATTGAAGGGAAAGCTGGAGGTGAATTTATTGATAGAAATATTCTGGTAATTCCTGATGATCCCAGAAAGGGAATGATTTTTCTGGGAGAAGAATCCGCATCGTACAAATTAGGAAATGTGCGTCTGAATATCAAAAGTGCAATTATAGCAGCATTAGAACTGGTTGCATCAGTCAATTTACCAGAGAGCTTTTTTAATTACCTGCAATTATTAATCGTCACAGCTCTGTTTATTCAAAAAGCTACAAAGCAGGAAATCAAACAGGAAGATGCTTATGTATTATATTTTTTACACCAACGGAACTGTTACGAACAGGGAATTTGTGAATCAGAGGTTCAACAGGAATATCTGCATTGGTGCGAGAGGACTCTGGATAAATATCCGGATAATTTAGAATGGGATAAAACCATTGAAAGGTTACGTGAAGAAAAAATTATAGATATTGAAAATGAAAAAATCTATTTGAAAGAGCTGGTATTAGGACATATCAAGTAACTTTATTTGAAAGAAAGGAAATTAAGATATGCGTATTTTTATTAGTCATTCAATAAAAAACGAGAAAATTGTTTTAAAATTGGCAGAATTTTTAGAAGCAATTAATAGTGAAATTGAAGTGTTTTGCTCTTCTGAAAAGGGAAGCATTGGAACTGGAAAAAACTTTGTAAAAACAATATTTGACGAATTAGATGCCTGCGACCTTTTTATTCCAGTCTTGAGCAGAGAGTATTACGAGAGCAAATTTTGCATGATTGAATTGGGGGTTGCATATTCTTATTTGATAAAAAAGTATGAAAGCAATGGGGAAGATTACATTTTTCCGTATGCGTTGTATCCGGTGACCAAAAGTCAGGCATTGGCGGGAACACCAATGATGAATATTCAGGTAGGAGAAATTAATGACAAAGAGGATATCAGATCACTTCTTGAATATATAGACCTGGAACGAAAAATTCATGTTGGTGCGGGAGCAAATCGAAAATTACATGCTCTTATAACAGAGATAGATCAAATTTTATTAAAAAATCAAAATATTATCGAAATGGCAAATATTGGAACATATTTTGATGATAAGGTTGATTTTCGATGTAAAGAAGATATTGTTAAATATAGTATTAAGGATAATGCAATTGTAGTTAATTATAATATGAATCCATATGAAAAAGAAAATGTAAAATATCCTAACTTTATTAGCATGGTATTAGGTTTCCCAGATAAAATAGATTTAGGCAGATATCTGGATTTCAACGATGAGGTCGAATTCAATTTTTTACTGACAAGTTTTACAAATTCATTAACTAAAATTTTTGTAGAATTCAAGCATTCTGATGGAATCAGACCTTTGGGAACTATGGAATTTCAAATAAATTATGGAGAAAACAAAATACATATACCCTTAAAGAAAATGCGATCCAAGGCATTAGGACAAATAGCAGAAATTTGTTTTGTAATTCATCCGGCAGATGTGTTAGAAAAAGAGGGAATGTTCCAAATTAGTGAAATCACAATAAGCTAGCATTGTATCGAGTATTTTATAGTAAACAATTTTAATAATCAATAAGCCCTAAAATCGGATGGCATTGAATGTCATATGCGATTTTAAGGCTTTTTAGTTTATTTACCTGTATGTACGTTGATTAGTTATGGGGACACTTTGTATAATGCGTAGAACTTATTAATGATTTGTTCTGAATTGCATTACATTTTGTACATATTCTTACACTATAACTTTTTACGATACATCCTTTTCCTTTTCTGATATGACTCTTAAAGGTACCATTTTTAAAAGAATGCTTGCAGGTTGAAAACGGTTGTATGGAGGTATCTTTTAATGGAATTATAGTTCCATTGCTTAAAAGAACATATTGCTTACAGATTGAAAAAGTTTTTTCATCTTGGGGAAAAGATAAGGAGGTTTCCGAATCTATAGAAGAATCAACGTCTAACTCTATCCATGTTGATTCTTCTATATTATGTTGAATTTGCGTTGAACTGTTTCTCCAATCAATGGATTCAGGGGAATAAGCAAATACTGGAATCGCACTAAAAATACAAAGAATTACCGTTGCTATGATTATATGTGAAGTTTTGTTAAAATTTGTAATAACTATTTTTTTAATACGTTTGGTCAAAAAAGTTTTATTATTTTGAGAAAGATAAAGTGCAGGTGCGGTTAAAGCTTTCGCTTTCGAAGAAATTGAGATTAAAATATGTCCATACTTCATACGTTCTTCATGAGTAAATTTAGTAACTAGTTTTTCATCACAATTCATTTCCTGAATCTCCTTTAAATCTTTTAAAAATAAATATGATATTGGATTGAAACAATGTAACAAAACAACAAATAATGCAAATATTCGAAATATGAAATCATGAGATTTTATATGCTGTAATTCGTGCCGTAAAATCATATTTTTAGATTCATTTGTAACAAGTGAAGTAAGCACAATATTAGCTGATTTTATTCCATAGGTAAAAGGTGAGATTTCCATATCACAATAATATAAAGTTACGTCTTTTTTTATATTTAAATCCGCTTTTATAGAATGTAATTCTTTATCATAGTTAGTAAGTGGTAATAAATATTGTTTGATGCGATGTTTAAAAATAAAAAAATGATAAAGTTGAGAAATTACAATTAATAATATAATACTCAGCCACAAACCAATCAATACTTTTTGATAAGCAAAGAGATTGGGAAAAACAAATCCTGCACTGGTTATGTATAGAAAATGACTACGGTAAAAAAAATATTTGCCATTTGTTATGGTAAAATCTGGATTATGGTGAAAAAACCATGTTTGTATCAGATATTTAACTAGTGGCATTGGAAATAGAAAAAACAAAATATTTAATTTCAACATGGTATACCGAAAAGAAGCTGTAAATGATTCATGTGTGAAAAAGTTAAGCAGCAAATAGATAAGAAAAAAGATGCTGCCCGATGCACTCATGCATAAAAGTAAATAAATTAAGATTTTCAATGAAAGTATACCTCCTGAGAACTCCATTAAGTATTATCATCAGATATATTGGAATGCAGAATATTTATTAGTTCATCCACATCATTTTGTGATAACTGGGTTCCCTGCGTAAAAGAAACCAGAAAATTTTTAAGAGATCCACCAAAAGAATCATTAACAAATTGGTGAGCATATTTTTGTGCAAGTTCTCCTTCGCTGAGTTGTGCGGAATATAATTTACGATAACGTTTATTATTAGTTTTTAAGACTCCTTTTAAAACTAAACGGTTAAGATAAGTCTGAGCAGTTCCTACAGCCCAATTAAGTTGAAGTTCTTCGTTACAATATTTTAAAATTTCATTAAAAGGAAGAGGTTCCGTTTTTTTCCAAAAAAGTTGCATGATCTGATATTCGGTATCCGAAAGATTATAGTGTTCTTGCATAATAGCGACTCCTTACATTAATTTTTACTATGATATAGTATATAATATAATAAATACTATAGTCAAGACATAAAAATAGATAATGTCAATATTTACAAGTATGTAGAGAAAAAGTATTGACAAATTAAGAATAAATTATATAATATCTAATATCACGACAACAATGTAGAGAAAGAGAGGAAAAAACATGAAAAAATCTTATAAGGTATGTATACGGTAAACCATCCGTACTGTTCTAACTTTAAGCCGCCGTTTCCGGCGGCAAGGTTTTAAATATTAGTTGCTTTTGTTTTGCTCCGGCATATTGCTGGAAGTTTTTCAGACCATGGCAGGATATCATCTATAAAACCGTATTCCCTGTCATCCTGGTGGTCTTTCAATACAGTCAGGACATGTTCAAGATACCGGAAAGGATTCAGATCATTAGCTTTTGCCGTTTCTGTGATGCTGTAGATAATGGCACTGGCATTTGCACCATCCAGACTGTCGATCAGCTTCCATGCATGCTTATGGAGACAAAAGCTACGCAGAGCGCTTTCTGTCGCATTGTTATCCATAGGAATATCACCGTCTTCCAGAAAGGCTTTCAGAGAAGCTTCCTGATTGATACAGTAGTTGATCCCATCCAGAGTCTTTCCTCTGGAAAGCTGATTTTTAGTCTGTATCTCTTTTGCCCATGCAAAGAAGGCCTCTACGAGAGGTCTGATGTTGGCCTGACGGTACATCTTTCTGACTTTTGCAGGCTGTCCCTCCATCTGATTGTCCAGATGATAGATCGCTGCGATCCGGCTGACTGCTTCGTAAGCTACAGTCTCTTTCGCATTTTTCTGTGCTGCTTTCGGCAGGGCTTTCAACGCCTCCGCAAACCTGCGCCTTGCATGGGACCAGCAGCCGGCAAAGACGATGTCTGGATTTTCCCTGTCCAGCTTCCTGTATGCAGAGTAACCGTCGCATACCACGATCCCTTTAAAATCCTTCAGGAATTCTTCCGGATGGTCCGCTTTCCGGGTACGCTGGTATTCATACAGGATGATCGGAGTATCCGTATAACTCTTTCCTGTCCGATAGATCCACATGTAACTTTTGCTGTTTGCCGGCCGTCCATCCTTAGTGACCATGACCGGAGTCTCATCAGCCTGAAGTACATGAAACTGATACATCTCTTTATGGATCCGGTCATAAAGGATCCCCAGATACCTGTCCGCACACTGGATCATCCAGTTTGCCATGACCTGTCTGGAGATATGGATGTCATTCCGCAGGAATTCCTGGCTGATCCTGTAAAG
>CAKRNW010000008.1 GCA_934371505.1 uncultured Lachnospiraceae bacterium | reverse complement strand
TGCACAATATCATAAAACATATCTGCCTCCTACACTAATGGATTAATCCTATTAAGCGGAAGTCCATCTTTGGACAGTTCCCAGTTTTGCATCAGTTCATCCTGATGTATCACACACCATGCTAATATCAGTTTTAACTGCCTGTGATGCTTCTTCTATGGTGCTTCATACCTTTTTATTCCAAAATAATTATTCTATCATAGCAATTCATAAATTTCGAAAAGCTAAGTTATTCTAATAAGAATAAAACATAGGTGCCGTAATACACATTGCGATGGATGCCACACGGTACATAACACCCTATATACTTGTCAAGTTCTGCCCTCGAAGCGATATAGGGAAAATCTTTTTCAAAACCGGGAAGCATTTCTTCCTTGCTTCCAGTATAAAATTCAATACTCTGAATATTTTTCATGTCTGTTCACCTGCACATCCGGGATTTTGTATCTGCTCTCCTACTTTTATTTACAGAGTAAACACAAAGTAGGAAGGGCTTCTCACACTTGTATTATTTTCTTACGCAGTAAAACAACAAGTGTACTACATCTAGTACCCTCTTTTTATGTTTCACACTTCTCTTTTCTATACCTCACAATGTTTCACACTTTCCACCCACAATAAATTGTTTCACGTGAAACATTTAAAATCAATATCTTGTGGTCAACCTCATACCCGCCACTCTAATGTTTCACGTGAAACATTTTGTACTCTCTCAACATCTAGTTTCACATTTACAATTCAACACACTCTCCTATTTCAACACTTCTAACTCTTTTCCACACAATCATCATATTTACCTGCAAAAAAGAACAGTCCAAGTCACCCGGAACTGTCCTTTCAAAAACGAATCCTATTAAAAGATCTTCACAATATTATTTCGAATAGCAAACACCGCCGCCTGGGTTCTATCAGAAACCTCAATCTTCTTAAAAATACTGGAAATATGATTTTTAACTGTACGTTCACTGATATTTAGACTGGTTGCAATTTCTTTATTAAACATACCGTTTGCAACCTGAATCAATACCTCCAACTCTCTTTTGGTCAAGGAATCAATCTTTTCTTTATCCACATCTCTGATAATAAGACGAGAATTCAAGGCAGGAATCAGACTTGGCTGAATGTAACTCTCTCCATCTATTACTGCCTGAATTGCCCTTTTTAATTCGCATAATTCAGAGTCTTTTAAGATGTATCCGTCTACTCCGATATCGACTGCCTTTATCAGATATTCAAGTTCATTATGGACTGTAAGTATTAACACTTTCAAGTTCATCTTTTTATCACGGATTTCCTGTAAAGTCTCAATTCCGTTTTTGTTAGGCATATTGATATCCAGTAATAAAACATCCGGATGAACCTTTTTTAATAATTCCAAACATTCTACCCCGTCCCCTGCCTGAGCAATTACTTCAATAGATTCATCAAATTCCAATAATTGTTTAAGACCTTCTCTCATCAAAATATGATCATCTACGATCATTACCTTAATACTCATTTATGTATCCTCCATGTATAATCTAAAAATCTTCCCTTGGTATTTGTATTGTAACAATTGTACCTTTATCTAGTATCGAATCAATACTTAATTTTCCATTCAAAAGTTTGACCCGCTCGTTCAAAATTGTCAGTCCATAATGATGATCACTTTTACCCTTCACATCACTTAATACAAATCCTTTTCCATTGTCTTTCACTGTTATTTTATACATACTGGGAAGATTGCGGAGTGTAATAGACACTTCCGTTCCTCCTGAATGATGAATTGCATTGGAACAACATTCCTGTATAATTCGATATATTGTCATCAGCTCAATATTATTATTTATTTGAATTTCATCAACATCCGCCACTACATTGAGATCTGATTTTTTCTTTAAAGAATAACAAAGTCTCTCTACTGTTTCTTTAAATCCCAAATCATCAAAAGTCATAGGACGAAGATCATAAATAGTATTTCTGATGTCTTCTATTATCTCTTTCATACTTTTGCTGACCGCAGCCAATTCCAGTTTAGCCTGAATAGGATCCTTATCAATATAAAGGGAACTTAACTCAATTTTATGAACCAGATGTGCCAAATTTTGTAAAGAAACATCATGTAAATCTCTGGCAATTCTCTGTCGTTCCTCTTCCTGAATAGAAAGAATATTTAATCGCTCATCTAAAGAAACTTGAGTAGAAGCACTTAACCCGTTAGTAATATTATCCGTCAATAAGCTTTCAATAGAATTATCCTGTTCCCTTTTTCTTGGTGGCAACGCTTCATTCAAAGCAAAAAGATAAGAATCTAATTTACTTAATAGTTGATAATAATTCTTATTGTCATTTTCTAAGGTTTCTTTTTCTTTCTTATTCTCTTCAATCGTATCCTTAAAGACATTCTCTACATTTCTAGGAGAAAAAACTTTAAAATCCGAATCCTCTTTTTTATAAATAGAATCCAAATATAAATCAATTTCTTTTATTCGATTGACATTATGATCCAACTGTTTTTGTATCCGGTCACGCTCATCCAAAAATTCCGCATACATATTTTGTAATTTTTTTACAGATTCTTTTTTCATTTGTTGATAACCTTTAATTTCCAATTCTTTTCAATGTAAGTTAAGTAATGTCTAATGTAAAGGTTCTTTTGAAGGAAGTCCCGCTTTTCTTGGAAACTTTTTTGGAGTAGCAGAATCCTTATATATCAATACGAGACTGCGATACATATCGGAATCAGGAAGATGGAATTCCACCAGACTGTCTTCCCTGAACTTACCACCAAGAAGCTTTACCGCTTTTTCGGCCTGTTTTATTTCCTCCTCTGCCTTATCTGCCTTGTATGCCACAAAACCACCGCCCACTTGTACAAAGGGAAGACAGTACTCAGATAAAGTAGAAAGATTAGCCACTGCTCTGGAAACACACAAATCAAATTTCTCACGATAAGCTGCATCTCTTGCCAAATCTTCTGCTCTTCCATGAACTGCACGGATATTTTCCAGTCCCAATTTTTCAATCACTTCCTGTAAAAATAAAACGCGTTTGTTCAGAGAATCTACTAAAGTCACATTTAAAAAAGGAAAAGCAATCTTTAAAGGAATTCCGGGAAACCCAGCCCCTGTTCCAAGATCTAAGACATTCAACCGGTAATCCAATAAATATCTTTTACACAAAGTAAGAGAATCAATAAAGTGTTTTTTCATCACATCATCAAATTCTGTGATTGCTGTGAGATTCATCACTTTATTTTTTTCCACCAGCATTTCATAATATGTCATAAACTGATCAATCTGATGCTGCTCTAACTGAATTCCAAGACTATGCAAATCTTTTTCAAAGGTAGTGGTATCATATGAACTCATAAATTAATTTTCCTTATTAAAATGTTCCAGATAAATAAGAAGTACAGAAACATCGGCAGGGGAAACACCGGAAATTCTGGAAGCCTGCCCCACAGAAGTAGGACGAAATTCTTTTAATTTCTGTCTGGCTTCCAATCGCAGACTGCCCACAGCATCATAATTAAGATCCAGAGGAATTAATTTTTTTTCCATCTTCTTAAAGGCTTCTACCTGTCGAAGCTGTCTTTCAATATATCCCTCATACTTGATTTCAATTTCAACCTGTTCCTGAACGGCTTCCGGCAAAGGTTTCCGATCCGGATCAATTTCCGCTAAAATTTCATAGGATAGTTCCGGACGGCAAATCAGCTCCGCAAGGGAAGCTGCAGTACGAAGGGGCGCACTTTTGTACTTTTCAAGGAAAATCTGATGTTCTTTGGAACCACCAATCATGGTTCTCTTTAAACGCTGAATTTCCGAAGTAATTTGCTGCTGTTTTAATAAAACCTCATCATATTGTTCCTGGGAAACCAATCCAACTTCATAACCGTATTTCCGAAGGCGCAGGTCTGCATTATCCTGACGCAGCAATAAACGATACTCTGCCCGGGAAGTCATCATGCGATAAGGTTCCCTATTATCCTTTGTCACCAGATCATCAATCAATACGCCAATATAGCTTTCCGAGCGATCCAATACCAAAGGCTTCTTTCCAAGAATCTCCATAGAAGCATTGATTCCTGCAATTAATCCCTGAGATGCCGCCTCCTCATAGCCGCTGCTTCCATTAAACTGTCCTGCAGCAAACAAACCATGAATAGACTTAAATTCCAATGTATTAAACAACTGCTTTGCATTGATACAATCGTATTCAATGGCATAAGCATTTCGCACCATTTTACAATGCTCCAATCCCGGAACCGTCCGGTACATGGCAAGCTGGACATCCTCCGGCAAAGAAGAAGACATACCTCCCACATACATTTCATTGGTATGTAATCCTTCCGGCTCAATAAAAACCTGATGCCTATCTTTGTCCGCAAATTTAACCACTTTATCCTCAATGGAAGGACAGTAACGTGGACCGGTTCCTTCAATAATACCAGCATAAATAGGAGAGCGATCCAGGTTAGCCCGTATGATATTATGAGTCTCTTCATTGGTATAAGTCAGCCAGCAGGAAACCTGATCAATCTGCACGGATTCCGGATCTGTAGAAAAAGAGAAAGGAACAACTCTTTCATCACCAAACTGCTCTTCCATTTTTGAAAAATCTATGGAACGTTTATCCATACGAGCCGGAGTCCCGGTCTTAAAACGTCGGATTTCTATTTGCTGATCCAATAAAGACTGGGTCAGATGGTTAGCAGGCTGTAATCCGTTAGGACCCGTATAGGTGATTGACTCACCGCAAAGGCATCTTGCTTTCAAATAAGTACCGGTACAAAGTACAACCGCCTTACATTCATAAACTGCACCGGTATAGGTTTTCACACCGGTAATTTTCTTTTTCCCATCCTCATCAGAGATCAGTAATTCACAAACCTCTGCCTGTTTAATGGTAAGATGATCCTGATTTTCCAAAACCTTACGCATGGAACGGGAATATTCCGCTTTATCTGCCTGGGCACGAAGAGAATGTACTGCAGGTCCTTTGGAAGCATTAAGCATTTTGGACTGGATAAAAGTCTTATCAATATTTTTACCCATTTCTCCGCCAAGAGCATCCAATTCTCTTACCAGATGTCCTTTGGAAGAACCTCCCACATTAGGATTACAGGGCATCATTGTGATAGAATCTACACTGACTGTAAAAATTACGGTCTCCAGACCGAGACGCGCTGCAGCCAAAGCTGCTTCACATCCCGCATGTCCTGCTCCTACTACACATACATCTACTTGTTCTCTGATTTCACTCATCGTCTATTTGTTTCCAATCCAATTATTTTCCCATACAGAATTTTGAGAAAATTTCATTAACCAAATCTTCACCTACTTCTTCTCCGATAATGGTTCCGAGAGAAGTATAAGCACTCATCAAATCAATAGAATAAAAATCCTCCGGCATTCCGTCTTCCAGGCTTTTCTTCACCAGATGTAAGCTTTCTACGGTATCTTCCAAAGCTCTCTTATGACGGAGATTGGTTATCATCACCTGATCATTAAAAGAAATTTTTCCACCTAAGAAAAGTTCTTCTACTTTTTCCTCAAACTCTTCCATACCAATATTTTCTTTGGCAGAGGTACGAATCAAAATTGCAGAAGATGAAAAGTCCTCATCTTTAACCACTGGATCCAGATCTGATTTATTTAATAAAATAACGGTCTTTTTATCCTTAATTAACTCCATGATCTCCTGATCACTTTCGTCCAAAGGAACCGATGCATCCACTACATATAAAATCAAGTCGGCATTTTCTGCATATTGTTTTGCTTTTTCCACACCGATCTTTTCCACCACATCCTCGGTGGAATGAATACCAGCTGTATCAATAATATTTAAATGAATTCCTCTTAAAGAAATAGATTCCTCCAACACATCTCTGGTAGTACCTGCCACATTGGTGACAATTGCCCTCTCTTCTCCCACCAGAAGATTTAATAAAGAAGATTTACCGGCATTTGGTTTTCCTACGATAACCGTATTGATACCTTCTTGAATCATGCGGCCTTTCGCAGTACTTTTCAAAAGTTTCTTAAGTCTCTTTAACAGATCATCTACCCTTTCTTCCAAAGAAGCAGAATAACCATTTAAACTGATATGCTCCGGATCATCCAAGGCAGATTCGATAAAAGCAATCTCATGTAAAATTTCCGCTCTCATTTCACGGATCAACTCTGATACCGATCCCCTCAATTGTTTCACAGAAGAAGACAATGCATATTCATTTTTAGAATGAATCATATCCATAACAGCTTCTGCCTCTGTCAAATCCATTCTTCCATTTAAAAAGGCACGCTTGGAAAATTCACCCGGTTCTGCCAGTCTGGCACCAGCCCTACAAACCTCTTCCAAGATTCTTTTACACAGTAACACACCACCATGGCAGTTGATCTCTATCGTATCTTCTGCCGTATAACTTCTCGGAGCTTTAAATACAGAAACCATGACTTCATCTAAAATATCCCCGGATACAGAATCGATAATATAACCATAATGGATAGTATGGCTTTCAAACTCCGTAAGCTTTTGCAGACCTGATTTGGTACGATAAATTTTATCCGCAATAGCAATCGCATCTGGTCCGCTGATTCTGATAATTCCAATACCGGAATCACTCAGCGCCGTTGCAATTGCCGCAATGGTATCTGTGTACATAATCGTTTCCTTTAAAAAAAGATGGGCTATTGTAATCCTTTTACAATAACCCATTTTAACACACTTCATAAAATTTTTCTATGTTTCTGCTATCTTTTTAATATAACAACTACGTGACGATAAGGCTCTTCCCCTTCGCTGTGGGTCGTTACAAAACGATCATTCTGCAATGCAGAGTGGATAATCCGTCTCTCATAAGGATTCATAGGCTCCAGGGAAACCGGACGTTTGTTTCTCTTTACTTTGAAAGAAATATTCTTTGCCAGATTTTCCAGAGTTTCTTTACGACGCTGTCTGTAATTCTCGGTATCAACTTTTACGCGGATATAATCATCTGCTTCTTTATTTACTACCAGAGAAACCAGATACTGTAAGGAATCCAGAGTCTGTCCTCTCTTACCAATCAGTACACCCATCTCATCACCGCTTAAATCAATGTCCACGGTCTTCTCAACTTCGTCATATTTTACTTCAATGACAACAGCCATATTCATTGCTTCAAAAACTTCCTTCAGGAAGTCTTTTACTTTATCTTCAATGGTGCATTTTACCTTTGCTTTAATGATAGCAGGCTTGGAACCAATACCGAGAAAACCGGTAGATCCCTCTTCCACTACTTCATATTCCAGTTTATCACTGGTTACGGAAAGTTTTTGGCAAGCTTCTGTGATTGCATCATTAACTGTTTTTGCAGATACTTCAATAAAATCCATTTAATTGCCCTCCTTATTCCGATTATTATTTTCGTTAAATTCTTTTACCATATTGGCTTTGGCAGCAATACTTCCAGGAGCCGCATTTTTGTTATGGTACTCTCTTGCTTTCCTGATAGCCTCCTCACGCTCTGCATCAGTCATGGTTGACTTACCGGCCTTTGCAGCGATGGAGTTGGAATTACTGCTGTCGATTTTCTTTGTATTCATGGATGCGTAATTATTGATGCTGTTAGGGTCAATACCTGCCTTTTTCAGCTTTTCATTACGTTTTTCCATTTTCTTTTTGCTTTTCTCTACGTTGGCACTGATGATATCGTCCATGTTCATCTTATCAATGTGCCTGTTGATAACAACCTGCTGAACCGCACGGACAACTGCACCGGCAATCCAGTAGATACCCATACCACAGGGGAGTGTCAGACAGAAGAATGCGGACATAATAGGCATGAAGTTATTCATCATCTTCATGGAATTCTGCATGGCAGCTGCCTGATCGTTGGGGTCATTGCTTGTCTGCTGGGGCTGGGGCATCAGCTTTACACTAATCCATTGAGTTAAGGCTGCCAGAATAGGAATCATGACAGCTCCGATAACTAACAGATAACTCTTGGATGCTACCGCCTCCTTCATGATATAAGAAGGAGAATTACCAATGTTCAATCCCAGGAAGTAGTTATAATGGTCTATCAGGGACATGGTATGCTCTACATCTCCTGTCAGAGAAGGGAACTTCTCGCTGATACTTAACCATTCTGCAGTGGATGCACGGTTTAACACATCGATATAGGTGTTCTGTACATAGCTTGTCACACCACTGGTAAATGCCTCGTTGCTGAACTGTCTTGCAAAATAGCTTGCACCGGAAAAGCTCTGGATAAATTCTGCAGAACCGGACTGAGCAATAAGGTTGTCCACCAACGGGAAAAATGCCTCTTTAATCTTTCCTACATAGGCAGGCATCGCATAAATAACACGGTACAGGGCAAGCAGAATCGGCATCTGGATAACCAGAGGCAGACAGCTGCCGGTGGGAGACACTCCATATTTTGCATAGACAGCCTGATTTTCCTGCTGCATTGCCATCATGGAATCGTTGTCCTTTTTACCCTTATACTTTGCCTGAACAGCTTGAAGTTCCGGCTGCATTTTATTGGACAGCTTGGAAAATTTCTGCTGTTTGATGGTAAGAGGTAACATAAGAGCATAAATAATGATTGTGAAGAGAATAATGGATAAACCGATATTCGGAATACCAATTTTATCTAACACAAAGAAGATTCCTTCCATTAAATAGCCTAGAACTTTTGCAACCGGGCCAATAAAAATACCGGAATATTGGGTTAATAAAATACCTGACATTCTTTCCTCCAAAATCCTCTTTTAAGGAACAGGATCATAACCTCCCTTAGAAAAAGGATTACAGCGAAGTATCCTCCAGGCAGCTAAAGCGCCGCCTTTGACAGCACCGTATTTTTCCACGGCTTCCAGACCATACTGGGAACAGCTGGGAAAATAAGGGCACTTAGTGGTTTTCATCGGAGAAAGATACTTTCTATAAAATTTAATTAAAAAAATTAAAATGTTCTTCATTTCACATATTCTGATCTGCTTCATCTTCTTTTAAAATATGATGAAGTTTTCCTAAATGCATCAGCGCACTTTCAACCTCATGGTAATTCACCTGAGAGGCGCCTTTTCTTGCCACGACTACAATGTCTAAACCACTATTAAACATCTCTTCATGCAGCCGGTAACTTTCGCGGACCAGTCTCGTCAAATGATGTCTGACTACACTGTTTCCCACTTTTTTACTCACTGAGATTCCCAATCGGTTGCGGTTCGTTCCATTTTCCCACACATACATCACCAGAATTCGATTTGCCCTGGAACTTCCCTTTTGATAAACGTTCTGGAAATCAAAGTAACTTTTAAGCGATTCTGAATATTTCATATATCACCTGATAAAAAAAGGCCACAAAATTGCGGCCTATGCGGATAATTTATGTCTTCCTTTTGCTCTTCTTGCAGCTAAAACTTTTCTACCGCCCTTTGTGCTCATTCTTGCACGGAAGCCATGAACCTTGCTTCTCTGTCTTTTCTTAGGCTGGAAAGTCATCTTCATAATAGAAACACCTCCTTTTCATAAACCTTATATTAAGGCAAACGAATTTTTTAATTAAAGGGGCGCAAAAACCCCGTGTATGAGAAAATATCGTTGTAATTATATAAGAAGAAATTCCTTTCGTCAAGCGAAAAAGCTTGAAAACACATGGGTTTTTATAAAATTTTTTTTATACACAGGTTTTCCACTTTACATAAAAGTATCCACATTTTGTGAATAACATGTGGATAACTTCTGGCTGATTGTCAAAAATGTGTGATTTATACCTGTGAAAATTGTGAATCCAATTATCCACAGTTTTGCATAACTTGCTTTTACGTCAACAATACTATGTTAACCTTGTGGAAAACTGTTTCCTTGAAATTTTTTATTCTTTATATTAAGATAGAGTAGTGAGATTTTGTTTATGAAATCTTTCATGTTTTAGAAAGGTATGGTTATTTAGAATGGACTCAATGAAAGAACGCTGGGATGAAATAAGAGATTCAATCCGCAAAGAATATGATCTTTCCGATATTTCTTTTAATACCTGGATTGCCCCGCTTAAATTATATAATGTAGAAAATGACATTGTGACGATTCTGATTCCATCCGATCAGGGACATGCTCTCAACTATATTACCAGCAAATACAAAAGCTTTTTCCAGGTTACCATATCTGAAATGTTCAATCACACCTATGATATTTCCTTTATTCTGGAAAAAGATGTGTTGACCGGCGATGATGAGACAAAAACTGCATCCAATCCGGTTTACAATATTAATCTGGAAAATGCCAATTTAAATCCTAAATATAAATTTGATACTTTTGTAGTAGGAAGCAACAACAAATTTGCCCATTCTGCATCCCTTGCCGTAGCGGAATCCCCGGGTCGTGTATACAATCCTCTCTATTTATATGGAGGAGCGGGACTGGGTAAAACCCACCTGATGCATTCCATCGGACATTTTATATTAGAGCAGAATCCCAATGCAAAGATTATTTATGTTACTTCCGAGCAGTTTACCAACGAAGTAATCGAATCCATCCGAAGCGGTAATGCCGCAGCCATGACCAAACTTCGCGAGAAATACCGCACTGTTGATGTACTGATGGTCGATGATGTCCAGTTTATCATTGGAAAGGAAAGTACCCAGGAAGAATTCTTCCATACTTTTAATGCACTTCATGCAGCAGGAAAGCAGATTGTACTCTCCTCCGATAAACCTCCGAAAGAAATGGAAACCTTAGAAGAGCGTATCCGTTCTCGTTTTGAATGGGGACTGATTGCCGATATTCAGGCTCCCGACTATGAGACCCGTATGGCGATCCTTCGTAAAAATACGGAAAACAGTGACTATAAGATTGATGATGAAATTATCCAGTATATTGCTACAAACATTAAGTCCAACATTCGTGAACTGGAAGGAGCTTTCAACAAGATTATTGCCTTTGCTAAATTAAATAAGGTAAACCTTACCATGGATCTGGCTGAGGAAGCATTAAAAGATGTAATTTACCCGGACAAACCAAAGGAAGTGACTCCACAGCTGATTATCAATGTTGTGGCAGAACATTTCGGTGTAAAACCGGAGGATATCACTTCCAAAAAAAGAAATGCAGAATTTGTACAGCCCAGGCAGGTTGTTATGTACCTTTGCAGAGAATTATGTGATATGTCCCTTTCCAACATCGGTAAACTCCTTGGAAAGAAGGATCATACCACAGTTATCCACGGTATCAACAAAATCAATGAGGAAATGGTGGATAACCCTGAGTTTAAGAAGCGTATTGATACCATAAAAAAGAAAATCTGCTAAAACCCTATGTTGATAACTTCATAGTTATTCCCAACCTAACCACAGGTTTTTAACGGGTTTTCATTTTCTTTTATGCCGATAAATAGTATAATAGAAAGGGATTTCCACAAATCAACACCCCTTAATATTAAGACTAAGAATTACTGTATTATTTTATATATAAACGCACACGTTTTCTGTGTTGAAGGAGAGGAGTTATCTATCAAATGAAATTAGTATGTTCAAAAAGTAATCTTTTAACCGGTGTTCAGATTGTTTCTAAAGCAGTTCCCAGTAAAACTACCATGTCTATTCTGGAATGTATCCTGATTGATGCGACACAGGGACAGATCAAACTGACTGCTAACGATATGGAAATTGGTATTGAGACTGTCATTGACGGGGAAGTAGTTGAAAAGGGAATTATTGCATTGGATGCAAAAATCTTTTCTGATATTGTAAGAAAACTTCCCGACAGTGATATCACCATTGAGACAGACTCTTCTTTTAAAACAACGATTACCTGTGAAAAAGCAAAATTTAATATTATAGGCAAGTCCGGGGAGGATTTCTCCTATCTTCCAGAAATTGAAAGAAACGATTCCATTGTAGTTTCCCAGTTTACTTTAAAGGAAGTGGTACGCCAGACTATTTTTTCCATTGCGGACAATGATAACAACAAACTGATGACCGGTGAGTTGTTTGAAATCAATGAAGATGAGTTAAAGGTAGTTTCCCTGGACGGCCACCGTATTTCTATTCGTAAGATTAAACTGAAAAATTCCTATGGAAATAAAAAGGTAGTTGTTCCCGGAAAGACCTTAAGTGAAGTCAGTAAGATTTTATCCGGTGATACCGATAAGGATGTGAATATTTTCTTTACCGACAAGCATGTTTTATTTGAGTTTGATCAGACCATCGTGGTATCCCGTCTGATTGAAGGAGAATATTTCCGTATTGAGCAGATGCTTTCCAGTGATTATGAGACAAAGGTAAGAGTTAATAAGCGTGAATTACTGGATTGTATTGACCGTGCTACTCTGCTCATTAAAGAGGGAGACAAAAAACCTATTATCATCAATATTACCGACCAGGACATGGAATTAAAGATCAATTCTACCGTGGGCAGCATGGATGAAAGTATGGATATCCAGAAGAGTGGTAAGGATCTGATGATTGGATTTAATCCGAAATTTATGATTGATGCTCTGAGAGTCATCGATGATGAAGAAATCGATATGTATCTGGTAAACCCCAAGGCTCCTTGTTTTATCAAGGATGCAGAGGAGCAGTATATTTACCTGATTCTGCCTGTTAACTTTACAACAGTCAGCTAGAGAAGTGTGAGATCATGGAAGAATTTAAATTAAAAGATGAATTTATCAAGCTGGGACAGCTTCTTAAAGCAACCGGTATGGTGGAGTCCGGAGTGGAAGCTAAAATTGTCATCCAGGACGGTGAAGTAAAATTAAATGGAGCTGTGGAGACACAGCGTGGAAAAAAGGTAGCAGCAGGAGATGTGGTTTCCTTTGACGGAAAACAGATTAAAGTAGTGTAGGTCATATCGATGATTATAAAATCTTTGGAACTGGCTGATTTTCGTAATTATGAAAATCTTCAGCTGGATTTTGACAAAGGCACTACCATTTTGTTTGGCGACAACGCCCAGGGAAAAACAAATATTCTGGAAGCAATTTACCTCTCTTCCACCACAAAATCCCATAAGGGGGCAAAGGATCAGGATATGATTCGCTTTGGCTGTGAGGAAGGTCATATTCGCACCTATATTGAAAAGGAAATGTGTGAATATAAGGTGGACATGCACCTGCGGCGCAGCAAGTCAAAAGGTATTGCCATCAATAATGAAAAAATAAAAAAAGCATCCCAGTTATTGGGATTACTCAATGTGGTTTTCTTTTCTCCGGAGGATTTAAGTATTATCAAAAACGGTCCTTCGGAGCGTCGTCGATTTGTAGATATGGAGCTTTGTCAGCTCGATTCGGTTTATCTCTACAATCTGAATCATTACAACAAAATCGTCAATCAGAGAAATAAGCTTTTGAAAGATATGTACATGAATCCGGATTTGAAAGAAACCTTAAATATCTGGGACATGCAGCTGCAGTCTTTCGGAAGTAAAATTATTGAGCGCCGGCGGCTTTTCACGGAACAGTTGAATGAGATTATTTATGATATTCATAAAAAACTGTCCGGAGACAAAGAAGTGCTTACGATTCACTATGAGCCGGACTGCGAGATGGAAGATTTTGAGACAGCGTTAAAAAGAAACAGGGAAAGGGACATCAGGATGAAAATCACTTCTGTTGGACCTCATCGTGATGATTTTGCTTTTTATATAGGGGATCTGGACATCCGCAAGTTTGGCTCCCAGGGTCAGCAGCGTACCGCTGCCCTTTCTTTGAAATTGTCGGAAATCGAATTAGTGAAGAAAATTACAAAGGATACACCGGTACTCCTTTTGGATGATGTGCTTTCCGAACTGGATTCCAACAGACAAAATTATCTGTTGAACAGCATTGGCGATATACAGACCATCATTACCTGTACCGGTCTGGATGACTTTGTAAATAATCGTTTTGAAATTAATAAGGTTTATAAAGTGACAGACGGCATGGTGTCGTCTGATCTGTAAAAACTTGGAGGATTCTTATGTCGAATGAATACGGCGCAGACCAGATTCAGATCCTGGAGGGTCTGGAAGCGGTAAGAAAAAGACCCGGTATGTATATCGGTTCTACATCAGTGCGTGGATTACACCATCTGGTATATGAGATCGTGGACAATTCCGTTGATGAAGCATTAGCAGGATTTTGTACGGAAATTGATGTTTACATCAATGAAGACAATTCCATTACCGTTATCGATAATGGGCGTGGAATTCCTGTGGGAATCAATCATAAAGCCGGAATTCCTGCAGTTGAAGTTGTATTCACCATTCTTCATGCCGGTGGTAAATTCGGTGGCGGAGGATACAAAGTATCCGGTGGACTTCACGGTGTAGGCGCGTCCGTTGTGAATGCCCTTTCCGACTGGCTGGAGGTAGAAATCAGCAGTGAGGGAAAAATTTATAAACAGCGTTATGAGCGTGGTAAATCCTGTTATCCGCTGAAGGTTATCGGAGAATGTGATCCGGAAAAGACCGGCACAAAGGTTACCTTTAAACCGGATGGAACGATTTTTGAAGATACCGTTTATGATTATGCCATTTTAAAGACAAGACTGCGGGAAACGGCATTTTTGACTAAGGGATTAAAGATTAATCTTCATGATAAAAGAGAAGGACAGGAACAGTCCAAAACTTTTCATTATGAAGGGGGTATTAAGGAATTCGTTGAATATCTGAATAAGAGTAAAGAGTCTCTTTATGATCAGATCATGTACTTTGAAGGTACGAAAAACGGGGTGTATGTAGAGGTGGCTCTGCAGCATAACGATACTTTCAATGAGAGTGTCTATACTTTTGTAAATAATATTAACACTCCGGAAGGTGGTACTCATCTGGTTGGTTTCCGCAATGCCCTGACCAAAACCTTTAATGACTATGCCCGCAGCAATAAGCTTTTGAAGGAAAACGAGCAGAATCTTACCGGTGACGATATCCGTGAGGGTCTGACTGCCATTGTCAGCATTAAAATTGAGGATCCCCAGTTCGAGGGACAGACCAAACAGAAGCTCGGAAACTCTGAAGCGAGAGGTGCTGTGGACAGCGTAGTGAGCGAGCAGCTCACCTATTTCCTGGAGCAGAATCCTACGGTGGCAAAGATTATCTGTGAGAAGTCCATTCTTGCCCAGAGGGCAAGAGAGGCAGCGAGAAAGGCGAGAGACCTCACAAGAAGAAAAACCGCTCTGGAAGGGTCTGCATTACCCGGCAAACTGGCTGACTGTTCTGATAAAGATCCGAAAAACTGTGAAATTTACATTGTTGAGGGAGACTCTGCAGGCGGCTCTGCAAAAACAGCGAGAAGCCGTGCTACCCAGGCTATTCTTCCCCTTCGTGGTAAGATTTTGAATGTAGAAAAAGCACGCCTGGATAAAATTTATGCCAATGCGGAAATCAAGGCAATGATCACTGCCTTTGGTACCGGTATTCATGATGATTTTGATATCAGCAAGCTCCGTTATGACAAGATTATTATCATGACCGATGCGGATGTGGATGGTGCCCACATCGCTACCCTGATGCTCACTTTTATTTACCGTTTCATGCCGGAACTGATCAAACAGGGACATGTTTATCTGGCGAAACCGCCTCTTTACAAACTGGAGCGTAACAAACAGGTATGGTATGCCTACAGTGATGAAGAACTGGATCGCATTCTTTTGGAAGTAGGACGTGATCAGAATAATAAAATCCAGCGATACAAAGGTCTGGGTGAGATGGATGCGGAACAGCTTTGGGAAACCACCATGGATCCTGAAAGACGTATTTTACTCCGTGTCAATATGGATGATGATGACGAAACAGAAGTAGATATTACTTTTCATACGTTAATGGGTGATAAGGTAGAGCCCCGTCGTCAGTTTATCGAAGAAAACGCAAAGTTTGTAAAGAACCTGGATATCTAAATAAATTTGAGCTTTCATTGCTCAGATATGGAGAATAGAATGGACGAACATATTTTTGACAAGATCGAAGAAGTCGATCTGAAGAAAAAAATGGAGGATTCCTATATTGATTACGCCATGAGTGTAATCGCAGCCCGTGCTCTTCCTGATGTCCGGGACGGATTAAAACCGGTTCAGCGCCGTGTTCTTTATTCCATGATTGAGTTAAATAACGGACCTGATAAGCCTCATCGTAAATGTGCGCGTATCGTCGGCGATACCATGGGTAAATATCATCCCCATGGTGACAGTTCCATTTATGGTGCTCTGGTCAATATGGCACAGGAATGGTCTACCCGTTATCCTCTGGTAGACGGCCACGGAAACTTTGGTTCTGTGGACGGAGACGGTGCCGCTGCGATGCGATACACGGAGGCAAGACTTTCCAGAATTTCCATGGAACTTCTGGCGGATATCAATAAAGATACGGTGGACTTTGCCCCCAACTTTGATGATACAGAGAAAGAGCCTACGGTTCTGCCCAGCCGTTATCCCAACCTTCTGGTGAACGGTACCAATGGTATTGCCGTTGGTATGGCCACGAATATTCCTCCCCACAATCTCCGTGAGGTGGTTCAGGCGGTTGTGAAAATGATTGATAATCGTGTGGAAGGGGACAGAGAAACCGATATTGAAGAGATCCTAAAGATCGTGAAGGCACCGGACTTCCCCACCGGTGGCATCATTTTAGGTACCAGAGGAGCAGAGGAAGCTTATCGTACCGGTCGTGGTAAGGTAAAAGTTCGTGCGGTTACCAATATTGAAACCATGTCGAATGGAAAAAACCGTATTATTGTGACGGAACTTCCTTACATGGTAAATAAAGCAAATCTAATTTTAAAGATTGCAGAACTGGTAAAATTAAAGAAAATTGACGGTATCACGGATTTAAGAGATGAATCCAACCGTGAAGGCATGCGGGTGGTCATTGAGCTCCGCCGGGATGCCAATGCCAATGTGATCTTAAATCAGTTATATAAGCATACGGATATGCAGACCTCTTTCGGTATCATCAACCTGGCATTGGTTGACAACCAGCCTAAGGTTATGAATCTTCTGGAAATGCTTGGGTATTATCTGAAGCATCAGGAGGATGTGGTAACCCGTCGTACCAAATATGATTTAAACAAAGCGGAAGAGCGTGACCATATTTTACAGGGATTACTCATTGCGCTGGATAATATTGATGAAGTGATTCAGATTATCCGCAGCAGTGCCAATACCAACGAAGCAAAAACCCGCTTGATGGAGCGGTTTGGCTTAACGGATGTACAGTCCCAGGCAATCGTGGATATGCGTCTCCGTGCTCTCACCGGTCTGGAAAGAGAGAAACTGGAGAACGAGCATAAAGAGTTGCTTGCCCGTATTGCTGAATTAAGAGCAATTCTTGCAGATGAGAAGCTGTTATTAGGCGTTATTAAGAAAGAAATTTCTGAAATTGCAGATAAATACGGTGATGATCGTCGCAGTCAGATCGGTTATGATATCTATGATATCAATATGGAGGATCTGATTCCCAACGAAAATACCATTATCGCCATGACCAGTCTGGGTTATATCAAACGTATGACTGTTGATAATTTTAAATCCCAGAATCGTGGTGGTAAGGGAATCAAAGGTATGCAGACCATTGAGGAAGATTATATTGAAGATCTTCTCATGACGACCACCCACCATTACTTGATGTTCTTTACTAATTTTGGACGTGTATACAGAATCAAGGCCTATGAGATTCCAGAGGCATCCCGTACTTCCAGGGGCACTGCTATTGTAAATATTTTGCAATTGAATCCCGGAGAAAAGATTTCTGCCATGATTCCGGTAAAAGATTACGAGGAATCCAAGAATCTGTTTATGGTAACCAAGACCGGTATCGTGAAGAAAACCTCTATCATGGAGTACAGCAATGTGCGGAAAAACGGCCTGGCTGCCATTAATCTCAAAGAGAATGATGAGTTAATTGAGGTAAAAACAACAGATGAGGATTCTGAGATTTTCCTGGTAACGAAACTCGGTATGTGTATCCGTTTCAAGGAAACTGATGTGCGTAATACCGGTCGTACTTCCATGGGTGTTATCGGTATGAACCTGGATGACGGAGATGAAATCATCGGTATGCAGACTAATAAACAGGGTGATTACCTGTTGATTGCTTCGGAATTAGGTCTGGGCAAGCGTACGGATATTAACGAATTTACCGTACAGAAACGTGGCGGTAAGGGTGTAAAATGCTATAAAATTACCGATAAAACCGGCGATGTGGTAGGTGTAAAGGCTGTTCGGGAGGGTCAGGAAATTCTGATGATCACCAATGCCGGTATCCTAATTCAGATTCCGGTAGACCAGATCTCTATCCTGGGTCGTATCACTTCCGGAGTGAAACTCATTGATCTGGAAAAGGGAATCAAGGTAGCGAAGATTGCCAAAGTCCGTGAAAAAGTGTCAAACGGCGAACAGGAATTTGAAAACCTGGAAGATGCCATGGAAGAAATAGAGGAATCTGAAGCTTTTGCGGATGAGGATGGCAAGGAAGTCATGCTTCCAAAAGAGGATGAGTCGGAGGAGTAGTGTAAAGTTTTGAAAATTCAGAACCGGGAATAGATGAATAGCTCTGAATTTTACGAAAATTTTATAAGAATATTCAGAATGATTTATGTTCAGAAAAAAAAACTGTGCTATAATTTTTTATAGTACAGTTTTTTTGAGGTTATTAGAACGATGAAATTTAAGACCAGAATTTTTATTACCTTTTTTTCTATTATTATTTTACCTCTTACTCTGACTTTTATCTCTTATATTGCCATCAGTGTCCGGGTTATGAATGTGGAGCATGGCTATGGATTGTCAGACATGGATTATAATAATATGGTCAGTGATTCTGTTGAAAATTATGAGCAGGTTACAAATGATATTTATCAGGAGATTTTACAACAGATCAATGAAGGAGAAGCCAGTCTTGACGATATCCACTATTATGAAAAGCTGACACAGGAATTAAAGGGTGATAATTCTTATCTGATTGTAAGAAAAGGAAACGATTTATTTTATACCAGTGATCAAAACGATGCCAACAAAATGTTTCATATGCTTCCCTCTTATGGATCTACAGATCAGGGCGAGGATGCGGGATTTTATTATAACGGAAACCGCAACCTGGTGAAACAGATTGACTTTACTTTCAGTGATGGAAGTGAAGGAAGTATTTTTGTTGTCACGAAGATCGTTGGTATTATTTCAAAGAAGCTTTTATTGGATATGGCCATTGCCATCGTGGTCATCATGGTGTTTACCAGTCTGATGCTGACCCAGTGGATACAAAAGGGAGTCTTTACCCCGGTCAATGAATTGAATATCGCCATGCAGCAGATTGCGGATGGTAATCTGGATTATCAGCTTCCGGTTTCAGAGAATTGTGATAACGAGATTTCAGAGATTTATAAAAACTATGAGGACATGCGCCTACGGCTAAAGGAATCTATAGAAGAAAAAATTGAGCAGGAAAAACAGAATAAAGAGTTAATCAGTAATATTTCCCATGATTTGAAAACACCTATTACAGCTATCAAGGGCTATGTGGAAGGTATTATTGATGGGGTGGCAGACACACCGGAAAAACAGGAAAAATACATCCGTACCATTTATAATAAGGCCAATGATATGGACAAGCTGATTAATGAGCTGACCACCTATTCTAAATTTGATAATAACCGTATCCCCTATAATTTTCATAAGTTGAATGTGGCAGATTACTTCCGGGACTGCGTGGAGGAAGTGGGGCTGGATTTGGAGTCTAAAAATATCACTCTGAATTATTCCAACATTGTTGACCCGGATACCATGGTGATTGCTGACCCGGAGCAGATGAAACGAGTGATTAACAATATTATTGGAAACAGTGTTAAATATATGGACAAGACCAAGGAAAAGAGTGTCATTGACATCCGTATTCTGGATCAGGTGGATTCCATTCAGGTGGAGATTGAGGATAACGGAAAGGGAATTGCTCAAAAGGATTTGGGAAACATTTTTGAACGGTTTTACCGGACAGATTCTTCCCGGAATTCTTCCACCGGAGGAAGTGGTATCGGGCTTTCCATTGTAAAGAAAATTATTGAGGACCATGGTGGATATATCTGGGCGACCAGTAAAGAGGGCGAAGGAACCTGTATGCACTTTGTACTTAGAAAATATAAAGAAACGGCGTAAGCACAAACTTGATATGCTCTGAAAGAATGGAGGTTATTATGAGTAAGATTTTAATTATTGAAGACGAAGAAGCGATTGCTGATCTGGAAAAAGATTATTTAGAATTAAGCGGATTTGAAGTAGAAATCCAGAATAACGGCGATGTAGGTCTGCAGGAGGCACTTTCCAAGGATTTCGATCTTGTCATTCTGGATTTAATGCTGCCGGGCATGGATGGATTTGAAGTATGTAAACGAATCCGTGATGAAAAAAATGTGCCGATTCTCATGGTTTCTGCGAAAAAGGATGATATTGATAAAATTCGTGGCTTAGGAATGGGTGCTGACGATTACATGACAAAACCTTTCAGTCCCAGTGAACTGGTGGCACGGGTAAAGGCTCACATGGCGCGTTATGACAGACTGGTAGGCAGCAGCCCGAAGAACAGTGATATCGTGGAAATCCGTGGTCTGCGGATTGATAAAACTGCCCGGAGAGTTTATGTGGATGGAGAAGAAAAGAACTTCACTAATAAGGAGTTTGATCTACTTACCTTTCTGGCGGAAAATCCGAATCATGTTTTTACCAAGGAAGAACTGTTCCGCAAGATCTGGGGAATGGAGTCCATCGGTGATATTGCAACCGTCACCGTCCATATCAAGAAAATCCGTGAAAAAATTGAGTACGATTCCGCAAAACCCCAGTATATTGAGACAATCTGGGGTGTGGGGTACCGGTTTAAGATATAAAAATATTCATTAAAACAGGGACAAGGTTTTCAAGCCTTGTCCCTGTTTTAATCGATAGATTAAAAATGCTCCGCAAGGATGCGCAGCTTGCGGAAAAGAAGTTTATGCTGCGCACACCGCTTACGTGCGCAAAGAGCCGATAAGCGACTCTTTGTTATCTTTATGATTCGTAGATAGGTTCAAAATCATCTACACCATGTCCACAGAGAGGACAGGTAAATTCTGCAGGCAAGTCACTTCCTTCGTAAATATAATCACAAATTTTACAGCGCCAACCTACAATTTTTCTATCTTCCTGTTTCTTTTCCGGCTTGGGTTTTACATGATTCTGATAATCAGCGTAAGTCAGTGGAAGATTGTCATTTAAAAGTTTTGCATCCACAACTTCGGCAATAAACAGTGTATGGGTTCCCAGATCATGCTGCTCCACAACCTTTCCACTTAAAACAGAACAGCTATGCCAAGCAATATAGGGCACACCATTACAGTCCGTTGGGGTCATAAGATTTTCAAATTTATTTACATTGCGCCCTGACTGGAAACCAAAATGTTGAATGGTTTCAAAGGAACAATTCTGATCCAACAAACTCAAAGCAAACACATCACTCTGCTTTAGCAGTTCGCAGGTATAATTTTGATTCAAAACAGAAATGGCAATCCGGACAGGGTCATTTGCCACCTGCATACAGGTGTTGATGATACAGCCGTTTACTTTGTCCTCCAGTTTTGTTGTGAGAATAAAAACGCCATAACTTAAATTATAAAGTGCTTTCTTGTCCATTTGTTTCCTTTCCGCGTTATATACGCTTTTAAAGAATTATGTATTCTAAGTATGTACCTTTATAAACAAAATAATTATAAAATAAATAATATTAGTAATTATTATTAATATAATAGTAAACCTTATTTATCAGTCTGTCAACAAATTTGATGTATGTTACAATATTTTATATATTTAAATAGCAGATCTGTTAGTATGATATGAATTATGAAAAAGATGCTGGAGGAACCATGAAGGAGGGACTGGGAATCCAGCGGAAAATGATTGTTGCCTCTGGAAATGGGATGCGGAAAAATGCGGATTTGCAGAGAATTGCATCAGAAAAGTTTCAAATGATGCTGGGAGTAGAAGAAAATATTTGATTTTATTCTGATTTTAGGTATATACTATGTATATACCTAAAGAATTGGAGGTGTTTTTATGGAAGTACAGGTAAAATCATGGGGAAACAGTCAGGGAGTCAGAATTTCCAAAGAAGTTTTACAGGAGGCTAATATAGCGGTTAATGATATTCTTGATATGAAGGTTGTAAATGGAATGATTACTTTGATGAAACCCAATCGTCATAAAACACTGGAAGAACGTGCTAAAAAATTTAATGGAGAACTCAATCTGGATGGCGAATTTCAGTGGGGAGAATCCGTAGGAAGAGAGGTTTGGGAATGAAACAATTCTTACATCAGGGAGATATTGTTAAAATTGAAAAAATAACGGTTCCTATACTTGTGACAAGTAAGGATTTTTTTAATCAGACAGGAGAAATTATTGGTTGTCCAATTTTTTCAGGCGGAACAGAAGGAGCCTTACATATTAAGATAAAAACTTCTAATACAGAAGGCTATGTCCATTGTGAAAAAATGAAATTGTTTGATTTAAACGTAAGAGGATTTTCAAAAATTGATTCTCTTTCCATTTCTGATTTAATTGATATTACAGATGCAATTCAAAGTATTTTTGATTATACCTAGTTTTCGAGAATTTTCTTCCCCTTCCAGAACCAATACCCATATCCAATGAAATCCGCCAGAAACCATCCAATAGGAATCGCAACCCAGATGCCGACTTCTCCCACAGGGCCTGCCAGCGCATAAGCGAGGACAACACGGGTTCCCAGAGAAACGATAGTCAGAATCAAAGACATACCGGGACGCTCCACGGCGCGGTACAGACCATAAAGCAGGAAAAGACAGCCGATGCCAATGTAAAAAGCACCTTCAATCCGCAGATACCGCACACCGCAGGCAATGACATCCGTTTCCTGTGCCTTGATGAAAATCCGCATCAACGGACTGGCAAAAATAAAAACAAGAGCAGAAATTATCAGAGAAAATCCGGCGCTGAGTGCCGTTGCTTTTTTGATACCCTGTTTGATGCGGGAGGTTTCACCGGCGCCATAATTTTGTGCGATAAAGGTGGAAAAGGCGTTGCCAAAATCCTGTACTGGGAGATAGGCAAAGGTATCAATTTTTACCGCTGCGGCAAAAGCCGCCATCGTTACAGCACCAAAGCTGTCCACCAGACGCTGTACCAGAAGAATTCCGAAATTCATGGCAGACTGTTGGGCACAGGTGAGAATCGAAAAATCAAAAATTTCTTTTAAAATCTCTTTATTCCAATGAAAATGGCGTTTTTCCGGCAAAAGCTCCTTACAACGAAAAATAACGAAAAGTAACAAACCAACACTGGAAACATACTGGGCAATGATGGTTGCAAACGCCGCTCCTGCAATGCCCCAGTGGAACACTAGAACGAAAAGTAAATCCAGTCCGATGTTGAGCACGGCAGAAATACCAAGAAACCACAGAGGAGTTGCAGAATTTCCAACTGCCCGCAGGAGGCAGGAAAGAAAATTGTAGAGGGAAGTGGCAAGTAGTCCGGCAAAGATAATCACCAGATATTCCCGCATGGAGGCATAAAGCTGGGTGGGAATCTGGAGAAAATGAAGAATGGGGTCAACAAAGACATAGACCGCCGCATTTAATACCAGTGTCACTGCAAAAATCAAACCAAAAGCATGAACAATGGCACTTTTCAGTGAATCCGTATCATTTTTGCCCAGATAAATAGAAAATAAAGCGCCGGCTCCCATGGCGAGTCCGAGAAATACGGAGGTCAGGAAGGTCATCAGCGTATAGGCAGAGCCAACGGCAGCCAGGGCATTTTTCCCCAGAGCCTGCCCTACAATCAGCGTGTCGGCAATATTATAAAATTGCTGGAAAAGATTTCCAGCAATCATGGGCAGGGCAAAAAGAATCAAACCCTTTGTTATGTTACCTTTTGTCAAATCACGATACATGTCATCACCTGTGTTTCTTTTGTCTGATGACTATTATAAGGACAGATTGACTAGAAAGCAACATAGTTGGCGAGTGTAACAAATCTCGTCATTATCTAATCATTTAATGACGAGATTGTGACGAGATTTGACGAGATTATATTATTCTACTCCATATTTCCTTTTCATATTTTCCAACACTTCCGGATTTCTCAACTCAGCAATTTTATCTCCATCACCGCCAGCAGTCATTCGTTTCAATAAGGTAAGCATGTTTTCTCGTCCCTGAATTATTCCATCCTCCAGCCCATGCTCATATTCAGCCTTCCGCAGTTTCTTTTCTTCTTTTTCCTTGTCATATTCAAAAATACTCACCTTAAACACCTCCGTGTAGATTTCTGAAATGAAATAGAATACAGACGGCTTGATGCCAAAGAATTCAAAAATATGCTTTGATTGTATCTTAGCATAAGAGATTTCCATAGTACAAGCCTATTTTTGAAATCATTTAAAATTCTAAAATGTCTAAAAAGAGGGCTTAAATCCGCTCCAGCACTCCCCCATATCCCTATCCAGGCAGATGCTCTTCCTATCCGCAAGCTGTTGGAGGATGTAGCTGCGGAATTTGAGAAAATTAGAGAGAAATCCTGTTGCGGTAGGATTTCTTTTTGATTAAAATGAAGGTAACTGAATGATGTAGAACGATTCAGACCCCATTCATAAAATCGAAAAGAAAGTGACAGCAGGGTGCAGACCAGAATCCTATTTGAAGATAAAGATTTGATTGTATGCCATAAACCAGCAGGGCTGGCCACCCAGACACAGCGTCTCGGGCAGCCCGATGTGGTGTCAGAACTGAAAAATTATTTAAAAAATCCCTACGTGGCAGTGATTCATCGCCTCGACCAGCCGGTAGAGGGAGTCCTTGTTTTTGCCAAAAAACAGAAAACGGCAGCGGCACTGACGAAACAGGTGACGGAACACACCATGCACAAGAAATATCTGGCGCTGGTATGTGGACAACCTTTGGAAAAACCCTGTACCCTGGTGGATTATCTGGCGAAAGATGACAGAACCAATCTTTCCCGGATTAGTACGAAACAGGATAAACAGGCGAAGGAGGCAAAACTTACCTATCAGAAACTTGCCCAGGTGACACCGGAAGTGGCACTATTGGAGGTTGATTTGTACACCGGACGCCATCACCAGATTCGGGTGCAGCTATCCCATGCAGGATTTCCCCTGCTGGGCGATGCGAAATACGGCAACACCCAGTCATTACAGATTTCCCAGGAAAAAGCAATGAAAGCAGTGGCTTTGTGTGCCTATTCCCTGGAATTCAAGCATCCCGTGACAGGAAAAGCTTTGCGGGTTACCTGTACGGAACCGGAGGCTTTTTGTAAGGAAAGGAGATTTTCGTTGGCATGAGGCATGTGACAGAAAAAGCTTTGGAGATTCTGATGCTTTTATATGTGATTTTGCTGGCGGTGGCATTTCCCCTTTTTGTGCGGGACGGATATACCGCCATGGCATCCAATAAATTTTATTTTTTCCGAACCATCAGTTGTCTGCTGTTGGTGATTGCACCCATCGGACTTCTTTATCGGGTGGTGGAGGGCTGCTGCTCCCTTTTTTCACAAAAAGACAGCGTTTCCCAGACACAAACCTTTAGTTTTTCCCTCACCGACTGGTTTGTTTTCTTTTACGGAGTGATGGTGTGCCTTTCCTATTTCAGCTCCAATTACCGGGAGAAATCGTCGTTTGGCTCTGCTTTTTGGGGCGCCGGTGGCTGGAATATGGGACTGGCAACCCAGCTTGCGCTGGTGCTGATTTATTTCTGCGTGTCCCGGTTTTTCCATAGGTATGAGGTAGGAATCGGGCTGTTACTGGGTGCCTCCGTCCCCATTTTTTTACTGGGAGTCTGTAACCGGTTTGACTGGTATCCCATTCCAATGACGGGGGCGAGTTCCGGCTTTATCTCCACTCTGGGCAACATCAACTGGTACTGTGGTTACTTCGCCGTGGTTTTTCCTCTGGGGGTAGGACTTTATCTGAAAGCCAGGGAAGGCTGGAAAAAACGATTGCTGGCGTGGTATGTGCTGTTGGGATTCTGCACGGGAATCACCCAGGGCAGTGACAGCGGATTTCTGGTGATGGGACTGCTTTTTCTGGTGGTGTGGTGTGTCTGCCTGGGAAATACCGGTGGTGTGAAACAGTTTTTTGAGGTGTCCATGCTGTTGTGGCTGTCGGCGTGGCTTATCCGGGTGTTCCGCCTGCTGTTTCCTGGACAGTTTAACTATGACACGGATTTGGTTTACCGACTCACCTACACCAGTACACCCCTTTATGTGATGATTATCCTCGTCTGTTGTTACGCACTGCTTTCTTTTGTGGATAAAAAGGGAAAATCTCTGGACAAGCTGTGGAAAAGTCTGCGGTTTGCGGGACTTCTCATTTTTGCCCTCAGCGTGATTGGCTATGTGGCGCTGGTCATCATCAATACCCGTCATCCTCTGTGGACACCGGGGTTAAACGGTCAGCCACTTTTTACCTTTAACAGTGAATATATGAACGGGCGGGGAACCACCTGGCAGACGGGAATCCGCATGTTTCTGAGTTTTCCCCTGTGGAACCGGCTGGTGGGAATCGGACCGGACTGCTTTGCCGCCTACGCCTACCAAAGTTACGAGGATGTGTGGATGCTTTATGAGCAGTTTGGAAATCTGCTGTTGACCAACGCCCACAATGAGTGGATAACCGTATTGGTAAACACCGGACTCTGGGGCTGTATCAGTTACGGGGCAGCCTTTGTCACCCTGACAGGGCGGAGCCTCCTGCAGTCGGTAAAAAGCCGGGCAGACTTACGGAATCCACTACTCTTTGCCTGTGGGCTGTCGGTTTTGTGTTACACGGTACACAATATGGTCAGTTTTCAGCAGATTATCAGCGCTCCACTGGTGTTTCTGGTGATGGGCATGGCGGAAGGAATGTTACGCAGCAAAATTCCAATGAGGACTGCGAATACTGCGTTGCATAGCAGTGCAGTAATTGAGGAGGAATGATGGAGCAGATCAATTTAAAAAAACAGATTCTTACCTATCTGTATGATTTTATTGAAAAACCAAGTGTGTCGGACTCCGATGCAGAGCATCTGGGGGCGGACTGGCTGCAGGAAACCTTGAAAAACCAGCCCTATTTCCAGGTACATCCTGAGGATTGTGGCAGCTATGAAATTCCTGGCGATTACCGGAAACGTCACATTGTCTACGGACTGGTAAAAGGCGGAACTGACCGGACGGTGATTCTCACGGGACATTACGATGTGGTGGGAATCGAGGAATACGGGGCATTGAAATCTCTGGCTTTCCAGGTGGAAAAGCTGACGGAGGCGATGAAAACTGCCCCGTTGGACGAGGAATCCCGGAAGGATTTGGAGTCCGGCGAGTGGCTGTTTGGACGGGGCACGGCAGACATGAAAGGCGGTCTGTGTGCAGGGCTGGCAGTGCTGTGGCAGATTGGAGAGGAAGTGCTGGCAGGAACTTTTCAGGGAAAGGTAAATGTTCTGTTTATGGCAGTGCCCGACGAGGAATCTTACTCTGCGGGGATGCGTGGAGCGGCAGGACTGTTGCAGGAACTGCGAAAAAGCCGGGGACTTACCTACGAATGTCTCTTGTGTCTGGAGCCAAACACAAGAGACATTGCCGGAGAAAAGCAGAGCGTGTACATCGGTTCCGTGGGAAAGTGTATGCCAGTGGCATTGGTGCAGGGGCTGAAAGCCCATGTGGGAACCTGTTTCCAGGGCATCAATGCGGTGAGCGTGCTGTCCCATTTTCTGCTAAAAACTGAGGTTTCGCCTCAGTTTGCGGATGCATACAAAGGTGAGATGTGCGTGCCCCCCACCTGGCTTTATCTGAAAGACCAGAAGGAGCTGTACGATGTGTCCCTGCCCTACCGGGCCTGCGGCTACATCAATATGCTACAGTTTGACACCACCCCGGAACAGGTGATGATCCAGTTGAAGGCACTTGCGCAGGAGGCATTTGTGGATGTGATTGGCACCATGCAGGCGTCCTGCCGGGAAATTGCAAAAAAAGCGGGACAACAGCCGGATTTATCCCAGATTCCTTCCGTGAACCAGTGCAAGGTTCTGGAATTTTCCCAGTTGCAGGCACTTTGCCGGGAAAAGGATGCGGCAGGCTTTGCCGCTTATTATGAAAAGCAGTACGAGGAAATCCGCCGGAAAATCCAGGGCGGGGAGTGGAATTACCCTCAGGCAACGGTGGAAATGATGAAACGGGTGCTGGATTTCGCTGATATGACGGAGCCGGTGATGGTGCTGGGTTTTGCACCGCCTTTTTATCCCGCATTCCACAGCGACAGGCTTCCGGGAAAAACCGGGGCAGGCAGTGCCTATTTTGCAAAGTTGCAAAGTGTGGCGATGCAGGTGGGCACCAGATTGCAGCGATATCACTATTTTACCGGAATTTCCGATCTCAGCTATTGCGGCAGCTGTACCGAGTACGACCACACGAAATATTACGACAACACTCCGCTGTGGGGAGATTTATATCAGGTGGATTTCGCCGGAATTAACGAGCTGAATATCCCGTCCATTTTGTTTGGACCCTGGGGCAAAAATCTGCACCAGCGCACGGAACGGGTTCACATCAAAAGTTTAACGGAAGAAACGCCTGCAATTTTATTGGCGTTTATCAATACTTTATAGGAAGGATTCATTATGCCAAAGTGGATTGAAGATGCTGTTTTTTAAGGAAAAAAGAGAATCATTGAAAGGATATAGGTGATATGCGCGGGAAAAGGATCAAACAACCAGCAGCCTTTGCTTTATTATTTGTTCTGATGTTTATTGTTGGATGCTTTTTTGTGACAGTCAAGCAGACAAAAACAATTGAGAAAAAGGATTATGGGGTGTTCTTAAATGCGGACGATTCATCTTTGGAACGGTTAAAACAGTATGAAACGGTTGTAATTGATGCACAGTATTTTAAAAAAAGGGATATTGAATTGCTTCATCAAAATGGCACAGTGGTATATACATATCTAAATATTGGATCAATTGAAAACTTCAGAACATATTATACAACCTATGCGGAACTGGCAATTGGCAAATATGAGCATTGGGATGAAGAAGAATGGGTGGATGTAGCAAGCCCAGACTGGCAGAAGTTTATAGGACAGCTTTCTCAGGAATTATATGAAAAAGGTGTTGACGGATTCTTTATAGATAATTGCGATGTATATTATTACGCTCCGAACGAGAGTATTTTTGAAGGTCTTACAGCTATTCTACAAAACATCATGACCTTTGGAAAAGAGGTTATCATCAACGGTGGAGATACTTATGTGACGGAATATAGGGAACGCTATGGGGATATTAGTCAGATTATGACAGGCGTAAATCAGGAGTCCGTATGGAGCGCTATCAATTTTGATAGCGGGACATTTCATGAGCAAACGAGGGAGACGAGGGATTATTTCTGCAAATATTTGGAAGCATGTAAAGCAGCTGGAATGGAAGTGTATCTGTTGGAATATACAACGAATCAAAAACTGATCCAAAAAATAAAAGTATACTGTAAGGAGCAAGACTTTCATTTTTATATTTCCAGCTCTCTTGAACTTAGATAATGAGTGGTTGTTTTTCTGGATTAGAGGATTATTTTACACAGAAAGGAGAAAACGAAATGAAACCAGATATCAAGTGGTTGGATGACCCGGAGGTGTTCCGTGTCATGCAGCTGCCGGCACACAGCGACCATCGAATTTATGCCAATGCAGAAGAAATCCGGCAGAAATCCAGTTCCCTGTACCAGAGCCTGGACGGGGTATGGGATTTCTGTTATTCCCCCAACGCGGCGGAAAGACCGGCAGACTTTTATCAGGAAGGGTTTGACCTTTCCCATTTTGCAAAAATCAAGGTGCCGGGACACATTGAACTGCAAGGCTTTGACAAAATCCAGTATATCAACACCATGTATCCATGGGAGGGCACGATTTACCGCCGCCCTGCCTATGCCATGGGAGAAAACTGCAAGGAGGAGGGAAGTTTCAGTGAAGCTTCCTACAATCCTGTGGGCTCCTACCGCTGTACCTTTGATTTAAAGAAGGAACTTCGGGGAAAGAGGGTCTGTATCTGCTTTGACGGTGTGGAGCAGGCGATGTATCTGTGGCTCAACGGACACTTCGTGGGCTATGCGGAGGACAGCTTTACCCCTTCGGAATTCAATCTGACCCCTTATATCCGGGAAAAGGGAAATGTTCTGGCAGTGGAGGTGCATAAACGGAGTACTGCAGCTTACCTGGAGGATCAGGATTTCTTCCGGTTCTTCGGAATTTTCCGCAGCGTGGAGCTTTATGCCAAACCGAAACTCCATGTGGAGGACTTATGGCTCAAACCGGTTTACGATGAGAAAACCGGAAAAGGCTCCCTGCAGATTCAGACCAAAGTCTCCATGGAAAAGCCGGTGGAAGATGGTGCCACTCCGGGGAGTATTGCGGTGATTCTACGCGACCAGACAGGAAATGTCCTTTTTGAAAAAGGAGAAAAGCTGGGCATCGACCTGGAGCAGACCATTGTGCTGGAAGAACAGGATTTCCCGGTCAATGCCTGGGATTGCGGCCATCCCTATCTTTATACCCTGGAAATCGGTCTTTTTGACGAAAAAAAGCAGGTGGTGGAAGTGGTGCCTTACCAGGTGGGATTCCGGAATATCCGGATTGAAGATAAAGTCATCAAACTCAATGGAAAGAGACTGATTATCAAAGGAGTAAACCGCCATGAGTGGAATGCGAAAAGCGGAAGATGTATTACCTTAGAAGATATGAAGTGGGACATTGAATTTTTGAAAACCAATCATATCAACGCAGTGAGAACCTGTCATTATCCCGATAGAAAAGAATGGTATTCCCTGTGTGACGAGGTAGGTATTTACCTGATGGCGGAAACCAATCTGGAGAGTCATGGCTCCTGGCAGAAGTGCGGTGCGGTGGAACCTTCCTGGAATGTTCCCGGAAGGCTGAAGGAATGGAAAGAGGTTGTGCTTGACCGTGCCCGCACCAACTTTGAGTGTTTCAAAAACCATCCGGCAGTTTTGTTCTGGTCTTTGGGTAATGAATCCTTTGCAGAGGAAAACATTGCACAGATGAACGAGTTTTACAAGGAAAAGGATCCGGGCAGACTGGTTCACTACGAAGGGGTTTTCCATAACAGACAGTTTGAAGACCGGATTTCCGATGTGGAGAGCCGTATGTATGCTTATCCGGAGGAAATCCAGGAATATCTGGAAAATGACCCGAAAAAACCATTTCTTTTATGCGAATATATGCACGACATGGGAAATTCCCTGGGAGGCATGAAATCCTACATGGAGCTTTTGGATCAGTACGAGATGTACCAGGGCGGCTTTATCTGGGACTATATCGACCAGGCACTGTGGGTGTGGGATGAGGTCACGGGGAAACATGTTCTCCGCTATGGCGGCGATTTCGATGACCGTCCCAGTGATTATGAATTTTCCGGCAACGGTATTTTATTTGCAGACAGAACCGAAAAACCGGCAATGCAGGAAGTGAGGTATTACTATGGCACTGAATCTAGTAATTGGTGATGCGACGATTGGTGTGCAGGGGGAAGGCTTTTCCTATATTTTTTCTACCGCCATAGGAGGGATGGAATCCCTGCATAAATATGGAAAGGAATGGCTCTACCGTGCGCCAAAGCCCACCTTCTGGAGAGCCACCACGGACAACGACAGGGGAAACGGCTTTTCCTATCAGAGTTCGGCATGGCTGGCGGTGGACTGTTTCCTGCGGTGTCAGGAAATCCAGGCATCCATGGATGGAAAGCCCATTGAGATACCCTTGGCACCGGCAAACAACCAGTATGGTGGGAAGGTGGAGGCAAAGGAATTTGCCATCACTTTTGTCTATGGCTCCGCGGCAATTCCCGAAATGCGGACAGAGGCAGCTTACCGTGTCACGGAGGATGGGGCTATCCATGTCCAGGTGCATTATTTTGGAAAAGAAAATCTTCCGGAACTGCCGGTGTTCGGCATGCGCTTTTTGATGCCCACGCCTGCGGTGGGGTATGAATATGAAGGTCTGTCCGGGGAAACCTATCCGGATCGAATGGCTGGCGGCATACTGGGGAACTATGAAATCGAAGGGATGCCGGTAACGCCTTATCTGGTGCCCCAGGACTGCGGTGTTCACATGGAGACCAGGTGGGTGGGCATCCACCGCACCAGTGAGCTGGACAATACCAAGCGTGGACAAGACAGAAAAACCCTGTATTTTAAAGGGGAGGAAGGGAAAACCTTTGCTTTTTCCTGTCTGCCCTATACAGCGGAGGAGTTGGAAAATGCCACCCATCAGGAGGAGCTGCCACCGGCACACCGGACCGTGGTTTCTATTTTAGGCGCCGTACGTGGCGTAGGTGGTATCAACAGTTGGGGTGCCGATGTGGAAGAACTCTATCATATCTCCGGGGAGAAGGACATCGTGTACGGGTTTGTGATTGAGTAGGACAAAGATGGAAGGAGAAAGAAAATGAGCAGTATTTTGGTTTTGGTGGAGTAGCCCCATCAAAATCCGAACTCAGCGCCGATTCGATCTCGTCAAGCGAAATTGTCTGCGTCCCATGTTGATAGTTGTAGGTCAAGACCAGTTTATCATCGAACACATACACGGCGTTTACAAATGTATCAATCAGGCGTTTCTGAAAATCACGGTTTGCTGGATCGCCATGACGGAACTGCTCAAACCATGCCGTCATCTGTTCGCGGGTCAGCTTTGGCTTTTGCAGTTCATCAAGCCGCTGTTTGGTGGACGGCGTGAAAATGCCCTGCTCGATTTCTTTCAGAATGTTTCCAATGGAGGACTCGGCTTCCGCAAGCTGTGAGCGAAGCGCAGGGGTTGTTATGTCTTCCTGATCCTGCATAACAAGAATTGCGTCAATGAGCCTGTTGATCTTTTCTTCATCCATGACGCGCTGCATGGTCAGGCGGACAACAACACGTTCAATCCAGTCTTTGCGAACAGCCTTCTTGTCGCAATCTTTCAGGCGCTTCGCACCGCTGCATTTGTAATAATAGTGCATAGCGCCGGTATGGCTCTTGCCGCTTTCACCACCATCATGCGCTCACATTTGCCGCAGAAAAGCTTTGTTGTCAGCAGATAGTCCTCTTTTGCTTTTGCCATTGCGGGAGCAATCACAAGCTTCTGTGTTTTCTTGTCCAACAGATAGCCGAGAGGAACGCCACCGCCGTTGTTTTTCCCTTTCAGAGCATTCTCTTTCTGTCCGCGATGGATTTTTTCTGATAACTCGGCAGAGTAGAACTCGGCATATTCCCGGCACTCACGGAGCTGACCTTCAATGGATTCCTCGCGCTGGCTATCAGAGAAATAGCGGGCATAGATGACAGCGTTCATTCTTCATCACCCTCGTCACCTTCGCCACTTTCCAGCGCAAGCTCTGTCAGTTCACGCAGCTTGTTTTGTAGAAGCGTCTTGTCGGGAAGACAAAGCCGATAATCTGCAACAA